>PWSG01000291.1 GCA_003564055.1 Syntrophomonadaceae bacterium | reverse complement strand
GGCGGGTGGTTTCCCGACCAGGATCCCCGTTACCGCGATGCCGACAGCCTGGCGATGCTCGCCCGCATTCGCGCGCAGCTTGTTGCCGATGGCTGGCGAATCGACCATACCGATTCCACGATCATTGCCGAAGCCCCGAAACTGGCGCCCTTCATTCCGGAAATGCGCAGGCGGCTGGCCGGGACGCTTGAAATCGATTTCGACCGGGTTTCGGTTAAGGCCACCACCGTTGAAGGCATGGGGGCGTTCGGCCGTCGCGAGGGCATTGCAGCCCAGGCCGTGGCCACCGTGTCGAGGGAGCATGCATGACGCTGACGTTTTACAATACCCTGACACGACGCAAGGAGCCGTTCAAGTCGCTCGAATCCGGGCACGCCCGGCTCTATACCTGCGGTCCTACCGTTTACAACCATGCGCATATCGGTAATTTTCGCGCCTACATGTTTGAGGACATCCTGCGGCGCACCCTGAAATTTTCCGGATACCGGGTCACCCAGGTCATGAACCTGACCGATGTTGACGACAAAACCATCCGTGCGGCGAATGCCGCGGGCCTGTCCCTGAAGGCGTATACACGGCCTTTTGTCGAGGCTTTTTTCGCGGATTTGAAAACGCTTTCGATCGAGCCGGCCGAACACTATCCTGCCGCCACGGACCATGTGCCCGAAATGATTGCGCTGATCGAACAGTTGATGGCCCGCGATCTGGCCTACCGCTCGGAGGATGGTTCGGTCTATTTCAGCGTTGCCCGCTTTCCGGGTTATGGCCGCCTGGCCCGTATCGATCCTGCCGGGTTGAAATCCGGCGCGCGCGTCGCTCAGGACGAGTACGACAAGGAGCATGTCGGAGATTTCGCCCTCTGGAAGGCCTGGGACGAAGCCGATGGCCCCGTTGCCTGGGACTCCCCCTGGGGACGCGGCCGTCCCGGCTGGCACCTCGAATGTTCTGCCATGAGCATGAAATACCTTGGCGAGAGCTTTGATCTGCACACCGGCGGCATCGACAACCTGTTTCCCCATCACGACAACGAGATCGCCCAATCCGAAGGCGCCACCGGCAAGCCCTTTGTGCGCTACTGGCTGCACTGTGCGCACTTGCGGGTCAATGGCGAGAAAATGTCCAAATCCCTGAACAATTTTTACCGGCTCAGCGATTTGCACGATCGCGGCTACCAGGGGCGTGAAATCCGGTTTGTGCTGTTGAGCGGCCATTACCGGCAGCCGCTGAATTTCACTTTCGACGCGCTGTCGGCCGCCCGCGCGTCGCTGAGCCGGCTGGACGGGTTTCAGGACCGGTTGCGCGAGCATGCCGGCGATGCGCCCGCGGCAGGCGATCCGCCGGAGTGGGCAACGGCGTCCATCGAGGCCTATTGCGCGGCGGTGGCGAACGATATGGCCATGCCGGAAGCGCTGGCCGCGTTGTTTGCGCTGGTGCATGCCGGCAACCGCGAATTCGACCGGGGCGCGGTTTCGCCTCGGGAGGCGGCGGTCATGCTGTCGACCCTGCGTGCGCTCGACCAGGTGACGGCGCTGTTGCCCGACGCTACGCCGTGCGAGGGCTGCCAACCAGTTACGTCATTGCTCCAGACGGGTCAATGCCAGCCGCGCTTATTGGGTTTGCACATTGGGACGAGCCGGGATATGTTGAGTTCTTCCAGAACATGACCGGCGCACTCAGTGCCTCCAGATAAAACACTACTACAATGAGAAGGTCATGAGCGGAAACATCAACATTCTTCTAGCTTTTCTTGCGGGACTGCTGTCCTTTGCAAGCCCCTGCATCCTCCCCCTGGTTCCGTCATACCTGTCCTATGTTGGGGGCGTAAGCCTCCAGGACCTGGAGCCACGGCGCAGTCTTGTCATTCGCCGAACCTTGCTGTTTATTCTTGGGTTCACGGTGGTGTTCGTAGTCCTGGGAGTTCTTTTTAGCGGTACCGGGCTTCTGTTCTCGAACATCGGCGCAGCAATAGACCTCCTTGCCGGCTCTATTGTCATGCTGCTTGGCCTGAACATGATTTTTGACTTCTGGAAACTGCTGAACCTGGAGAAGCGTTTTCACTTCAAGGCGCGGCCAGCCGGGGTGTCGGGTTCCTTCCTGGTGGGCATGGCATTTGCCGCGGGCTGGACACCATGCGTGGGGCCAATTCTGGCCGCAATCCTGGTTATGGCCGGAAGCAGTGCCAACATCGCCCAAGGTGCGCTCTACCTCACGGTATACTCCCTTGGACTTGGACTCCCCTTTCTGGCAGCAGCCGCGTTCTTTGGGCGCTTCCAGCAGCTCGGTGCGGGGGTTCGAAAACATCTCCGCAGGCTTCACATAGCGGCCGGAGCCTTTCTGGTATTCATTGGGGCACTGATCGCGGCCGGCCGCTTCCAGCAGCTCAACGCCTTTCTCATGCGCACCGCCATGCGCCTTGAGCGCACTGCCGCCGCCTATCCCATGGCGGCCCGCATCCTGGCGGCGCTGCCCCCGGCAGCCCTGGGTCTTGGCCTGCTGCTTCTTGGACGCAGACTCCAGCGCTCCGCGCCAGCAGCCCGGGTGGCGGCTGCGGGTGTTGGAATTCTGCTTCTTGTGGTGGCTGCAGCCCAACTGGGCGGGTATATTGCACTTGAAGCTTTGGTAGCATCCTGGTTACGCTTCCAAGGTATATAGGCACCCGATAGCGGTGCGCTATCGGCGAACATTTGGTGACAGCACACAAAACTGAAGAGGAGAGCACACAACATGATTGAGAATATTGAGGATCTACTGCCCCACCGCAAACCGTTTCTTTTCGTAGACAAGCTGGAAAAGTGCGACAAGGAAGAAATTATTGGAAGTCACGTGTTCACCGACAACGAGTTCTTCTTTGAAGGCCATTTCCCCGAGTACCCGGTGGTGCCCGGAGTAGTCTTGGTAGAGTCCATGGCGCAGTGTGGTGGAGCAGGCATTAAGCACCTGAACATTATGGAGCAGAGCGCTCTCTTTTTCCTTGCATCAATTGAAAAGGCAAAGTTTCGCCGTCAGGTAGTGCCCAACGAAGAAGTGCGCTTTGTCATACAGAACATGCGCATTAGTCCGAAAATGATCAAGCAAAGCGGCAAGGCCTATGTTGGTGACGAACTTGCCTGCGAGGCCGAATGGCTCTGCCTTGTCGGCTCAGCCTAGTACGTAGTCTGTTGGTTATAGCAGCTCAAACGAGTACGCTATTGGTTCAGACGCGCAGGTGAAACTGGGTGGCGAGAGCGGGGAGGAATCCCCGCTCAGCCTCAGCCTCAGCCTCAGCCACCGCGCCTTACAAATGCATCACGAAATCCACGAGCGCGCACCATGAACAACGCGCGGCCTTTCTCATCTTCTTCAAGCGGGCCTACAAACACACGGTACACGGTACGATCCCGAGATACGCCAGGCACCACCGTATACGGATACTCCGCATTCAGTTCAAGCCCAGATAGTGCGGCTTCTACACCCGCGACATTGGAGTACGCTCCAATCTGCAGGTAGTACGCTCCCTCGCTCAGTGACTCCGCGAAGGGAGGCCCGTTTGCGGCAAGGTCAGGCGCAACATCAGGTTCAACAACACGCGGGGTCTCGACTACCACTGCTGGAGGAGGATCGCTTGGCGCCGGAGCCGCTGGAGCCTCAGGTGGTCGTGCATCTGCGGGCTCTAATGAGAGAATTGCTCCAGGCTCCAGCTCAACCGCGGGAGCATCAATCGGACGGCTGACCTCAGGAACCTCGTCCTCGGGTTCGG
>PWSG01000104.1 GCA_003564055.1 Syntrophomonadaceae bacterium | reverse complement strand
TGAAAGTGTCATTAGCCTCAACCGCTATAGAATAAAAAATGGTTCCGCTGCGGGGGGCCTTAATGATCAGGTGCCGGGATAGGGTTGCCCCGGAACATGACACCTGCATAAGAACACCCGCCAGCAGAAACAAAAGTAACACCTTAAATACTATCGACTTAACACACTTGCCTCTTCTCAGTCTCTCGAGCATACATATCATTCCGGTTAACAGTTTTTACTCCGGGACATCACAAAAAAAGCTGTGATATATTCTGTGCTAAATTGAAGCAACCTGAGCATTCTCTTTATCTTCGCGTGCCTTAACTGCTCTTTGGTGGAAATAGATGACCAGGAATATTGTCGCCCCTATAATGTCGGTATACCAGGTCGGCCAGATCATGGAAAGGGCGACACCCAGCAAAATAACCTGTTCCCAGATTTTCATCCTGGTAAAGAGCCAGCGCTGAATGACGGCAGAAAAGCAGTAAATACCAAACAGGGATGTTGTTGCAACCCATAGTGCGTTGTACCAGGTTGTGTCAATTAATAAAAATTCAGGATTATAGACGAACATAAATGGCAGCAGAAATGCGCCAAGGTCAAACTTAAAGCCTAAAAGCCCTGTCCTAATTGGTTCTGAGCGGGCAACTGCTGCTGCGGCATAAGCGGCAACGCCAACCGGCGGGGTATCGTCAGCCAGGATTGCATAGTAAAGGATAAAGAGGTGTATCGCCAGAACCGGCACCTGGGGGGCAATGGTGACAACTGCGGGGGCTACCAGGGTAGCCATTACCACATATTTTGCTGTTGTCGGTAATCCTGTGCCAAGGATAATTGATATTGCCGCAGACATAATCAGTAGTATAAGCAGGTTATCGCCTGCAAAACTGGTAAGCAGCAGGATCATGCTCTGGCCCAGTCCGGTGATCGTTACCACGCCGACAATAATACCGGCGCAGGCGCAGGCGACAGCTATACCGGCCATGCTTTTGGCAGCGCTTTCGAGGCCGGCCAAAAAATCGTTCCATAAACCTTTCGCCTGGAGAAGAAGGTTTTCTGAGAATACTGCGTCTTCGCTATTTAAGGATTCAATCAGCTTTACCGCCCGGACAATAACTATAATCAGAAATACTGCCATAATAGCATAGAAACCGGCCAGGATTGGCGTTAACCGGGCTATTAGAAGGTAGTAAACAAGAATACAGATTGGGAACCAGTAGAAGATGCCTCGAATGAAGGTCTTGAAAAATGGCGGTATATCCTCCTTGGCCATAGGCTTCATACCTGTCTTCGCTGCCTGGAGGTGAACGATGGCCAGCAGGGCAAAGTAACTTATCACCGCGGGTAAGATTGCGGCAATAGCGATCTGCCAGTAGGGTATGCCGGTAAATTCAGCCATCACGAAAGCTGCGGCACCCATAATCGGCGGCAGGAACTGACCATCGGTAGAAGCGGCAGTTTCAACGCCTCCGGCTACTTCGGGGGAAAAGCCGGCCTTTTTCATGACCGGTATGGTTATTGACCCGGTAACAACGGTGTTGGCAACCGAACTGCCGATAATGCTGCCCATAAAACCGCTGGCCATCACAGCGGCCTTGGCCGGACCGCCCCTGAACCTGCCCATGGTGGAAAAAGCCAACCTGACAATGTAGAGGCCCGCACCTGATGTTTGAAAAAATGATCCAAAAAGTACAAAAATAAATACAAAAGTGGCGCTGACCCCGATTGGTATTCCGAAGATGCCGGTATTGGTCATGTAGAGATCGTTTATAACACGAGTCAAGCGGTAACCGCCGTGACCGATTAGCGTTGGGTAATACTGGCCGAGGAAAGGATAGGTTAAAAACAAGATAGTTACAATAGGCAAAACAAGGCCAAAAGCGCGATGCGCGGCCAGCAAAATCAGGATTACCGCTATTCCGCCCATAATAAGATCGGTTGTCGTCGGGGAACCTATTCTCCAGACAAGATCATCAAAGTAAAAGTAGACATAAAATATTGACAAGAAGCCTAAAACGGCAAGCAAAAGATCATACCAGGGAACTTCTTTGTATGCAGCATCATTTTTTTTGTTTAAAGGGAAGTAAAGAAAGCAGAGCGCCAGCCCGACAGAGAGGTGTGCCGATCTTTGCAGCATTGCCGTAAGAAGACCTGCTCCTGCAGTATACAGGTGAAAAAATGCCCAGAGCACCCCGATGATAAATATTATCATGGCCAGCGTTCCTCCGGGGGCCCGGACCTTGCCTTCATCGACAATATCGCTCAGATCTGTATCCTTGCTTAGTTTTATTGCTTCTTCCAAATTAACGTTGCTCAATTACAATCCCCTCCAGCCTCTATTTTAAAAGGTACAGGGCACACAATGCGCCCTGTACCTTTACGATAGAGTTAGCTGCATACTTTAGTAGTCCATACCTACTTCGTCAAAGAACATCTTTGCACCGTCATGCAGGGGAACGGACATGCCGTCAAGAGCGGTGTCGAGAGTTACTAAATGTCCAACATCATGTGCTCCGTGGATAGTATCGATGTTGTCAAAAATACCTTTCATGAAATCATAGACCAAACCTGCATCGATATCTTCCCGAACAACAATCATCGATAAAACGGCAATTGTTTCAGCTTCCGGGACATCGCTATAGGTATCTCCTGGAATGGTAACACTGGCATAGAATGGATAAGAGTCAATAAGGGTTGCAGCAATATCACCGACGATATTAACCAGGTAAATATCGGTCATTACTGACAGCTCATCAATGACTGAAGCGCCAATACCGACAGTAAAGAAAGCGGCATCAACACGGCCGTCCCTTAAGAAATCGGCTGCCTCTCCTGCTTCCAGTCGCTCTGCAGAAGCTAAGTCGTCTTCACTAAGTCCGGCGGCATCAAGGACCTGAAGGGCGTTAACTTCAGCTCCGCTGCCCAGTGGACCTAATGCTACGCTCTTACCAGCCAAATCGGCCGGCGATTCAATGCCGCTACCAGCAGCAGCAACCAGTTGTACCGGCTCAGGGTAAAGAACAAACATGCCGCGCATGTTTTCAATAGGATTACCTTCAAAAGCTTCGCCTTCGCCATGGAAAGCATAATAACCAACATCATTTTGAACGATAGCCATATCGAGGTCTCCGCTGCCAATCATTCTCGAGTTGACTGCTGAAGCGCCGGATGATTCAACGGTTAAAGAGATATTGTCAATACTGGTGTGGGCGATACGGGACATTGCCCCGGCCAGTGGATAATAAACCCCGGTTACCCAGCCGGCGCCCATATTAATCCTGGTTACTTCTTCAACAGGATCGTCTACATCAGGTTCCACAGCTTCATCGCATCCGACAACTGTAAAAAGGCTTACCATAAAAACTGCTAAAAGCATCAGTACAAATACACTCTTACTCTTATTCATTTTTGACCCTCCTTAAAATAATACTATCCAGTAAAACCGGCCTAACTATAAAAATTGTTTTCGCTTTCCACCCCCTCAATGGATCGTATTTCTATATTTTCAATTATTAGAAACTAACCTGTAATAAATTCAACATTCGAACAAAAAACTCCTGCAATATTGTTCTTGTATATATTAAGTTTTCTTAACAACACCAACTTGTAAACTATTCCTGTGCTGCATTCTGTCAACACTGATATTTCTTAAGGCTCCCTGGTTTGCTTTTCCTATTTACCTGTAACCGTTTTCATGCTTTAATTAAGCATACCTTTTAAGCATCCACAGCAGAAAATATTTAGTGGGAGTGACGATAATTGTTAATCAGGCTTATGTTTCCTTATGTTTTGCTGCTTCTTATTGTTGTAGCTTATTTTTATCTTCGCCACCGGCAGCTGGGCCCTGTTCTGCTAAAGGTTAACCGGATTCTTTTTAGCCGATATAATACAGACTCTTTTTTGTTAATTCTACTTATAGGTTTAGGGTCTTATTTTTTAAGCCGTCTTGATCCTTATGAGGCAAACGCAGCTGTCGATGCTTTGGTCGTGGGTCCTTATACATATTTATTTTTTTACGCGGCCCTGATCCTGACTGTTATTGGGCGTGAAGTTGAAAAACCTGCTTTGCGTGAAAAAGGCATTTCAACACCACGGGGCTTTTGGAAGTGGGACGAGGTTTCATCTTACCGCTGGTCAAAAAACACCGTGACCTTATCCATTAACAGGGGCCGGAAAAAGAGACAGGAAGTATGGGAGGTTAATGCCGGAGATAAAAAGGAAATTGATGCATTGTTAAAGAAAATGAGTCCAAAGCGGCACAGACGTTTTAAAAGCAAGACTTGATTATAGGAAGAGGCGGTATAAACTTTTAACATCTGTTTTTATGGTTAACCATCGATAATACTAAAAAGCGCCTTTTCTGCAGGTTTAATATGTGATAAACTTTAACAAGTGCAAATACTTCCAACCACTTTTACATATTATTTAAGGAGATTCAATGGCTGATAAATCAAATGTAATACCTGTAAACATTTATGATGAAGTAAAGGTTTCTTTTCTTGACTATGCAATGAGCGTTATAGTCAGCAGGGCCCTGCCCGATGTGCGCGACGGTTTAAAGCCTGTCCACAGACGGATTCTTTATGCCATGTCTGAAATGGGATCTACACCGGACAAGCCATATCGCAAGTCTGCCCGTATTGTTGGGGAGGTTTTAGGTAAATACCATCCTCACGGTGATGTGGCTCTATATGATACCCTGGTGCGGCTGGCCCAGGATTTTTCGACACGTTATCCCCTGGTTGACGGACATGGCAATTTTGGTTCCCAGGATGGCGATTCAGCAGCAGCAATGCGTTATACCGAAGCCAGGCTTTCGCCCATTGCCGGAAAGATGCTCACCGATCTTAAAAAAGAAACCGTAGATTTCAGGCCAAATTTTGATGAAAGCCTTGAGGAACCGGCTGTCCTGCCCTCCAGGTTCCCTAACTTACTTGCCAACGGATCTTCAGGGATTGCAGTAGGTATGGCCACCAACATTCCTCCGCACAATCTTAACGAGTTGATAGAGGCGATTAAGCATTTGATAGCTTATCCCGAAGCATCTTTATCCGATCTAATACAGCGTGTCAAGGGACCTGATTTTCCAACAGGAGGTATTATTGTCGGGCAGGAAGGCATTTACAATGCCTATAAAACAGGCCGGGGCATAATCAAGATCCGGGGTGTCGCCCGGATCGAAAAAAAAGATAAAGGGCGCAACCAGGTTATTATCAGCGAGCTGCCCTATCAGCAAAACAAATCAAAGCTGGTTGAAAAAATTGCGGAGATTGTAAAAGAGCGCAAGATGGAAGGGATCACAGATCTGCGCGATGAATCAGATCGCTCAGGAGTGCGCATAGTTATTGAAATTAAGCGTGATTATGATCCCCAGGTTATTATTAATCAACTCTATAAATATACCTCCCTGCAGCAAACATTTGGCATTATAATGTTAGCGCTGGTAGACGGCCAGCCTCAGGTTTTAGATTTAAAAAAGATGCTGGTTTATTACCTGGAGCACCAAAAAGAAGTGATCCGGCGCCGTTCCGAGTACGATTTAAAGCGGGCAGAGGAAAGGCTGCATATTGTTGATGGCCTGCTCACTGCCCTTGATCGGTTAGATGAAGTTATTGCCCTGATCAGGGGATCAAAAGATGTCCAGACTGCCCGCGAAGGGCTAATGAACATGTTGGATCTTTCTGAAAAGCAGGCCCAGGCGATTCTTGATATGCGTCTGCAGCGCCTGACCCAGCTTGAAATATCCAAGCTGGCCGAGGAAAAAAAGCAACTGCTTGAAAGAATTGAGTACCTGCGCCGGGTTCTTGAGGATGTAAGCCTGGTTTTAAATATAATAAAAGATGAACTGAACATTATACAGGAAAAGCATGGCGATGAGCGCCGCACCCAGATTGTTGCTGATGAAGGTGATACTGTATTAACCGATCTTATCTTCCAGGAAGATGTAGTAGTGACCCTGACCGATCGCGGCTATATCAAGCGTTTACCTTTAACTACTTACCGCAGTCAACTTCGTGGCGGACGCGGCGTAATTGGTATTCAGACCCGCGAAAATGACCGAGTAGAACAATGCCATGTGGCTTCTACTCACGATAAATTACTTTGCTTTAGTAACCGGGGCAAAGTATACCTGCTGCAAATTCACGAAGTACCGGAATCCGGTCGGCAGTCACGCGGTACAGCGCTGGTTAACCTGCTTCCTCTCGAAGAAAACGAGTTTATAACAGCCACCCTGCCGATAACTGAATTCAGCGATGAACACTTTCTTCTGATGGTTACAGCCCGGGGCATGATTAAGAAAACTTTCTTAAAGGAATACAGAAACACCCGCAAAAGCGGCTTAATTGCTGTTAGCCTGACCGGCGAAGACGAGCTGATTGGGGTTCGACTTACTGACGGACAAAAGGAAGTTTTAGTCGGTACCAGCGCCGGTTTGTTTATTCGCTTTCCCGAGAAACAGGTCCGTCCGATGGGTCGTTCTGCCAGAGGAGTTAAAGCTGTCACCCTTGGTCCCGATGATAAAGTGATTGGTGCGGACCTGGTCACGGCGGACCATCAGCTTTTGATTGCCTCCGCAAAAGGTTTTGGCAAAAGAGTGAGGGTTAGCGAATTCACCCCTCAACGCCGCGGTGGGAAAGGCATGATTGGGATGAAGACAACCTCACACAGCGGTCCCCTGGCCGTTTCAGTTGTCTTAAGTGGTGTAGAGGAAGAGTTCATTATCATTACTGCCCGCGGAGTTGTTAACCGTCAGAAAACAAATGCGATTTCCCTGATGGGTCGTTATGCCCGTGGTGTGACATTGATCAGGCTGGATGCAAATGATCGGGTAGTTAACCTGATTGCTCTTGACTAACGATTGTTACAATATATGTTTTATTAACGAACGGTGGGTGTTTTTATGGCTGCTGAGCAAAGAAAGATAGGAATTACAGATACATCTTTACGCGATGCTCATCAATCGCTTCTGGCAACCAGGATGCGCCTGACCGAAATGCTGCCCATCCTGGAAATTATGGATCAGGTCGGCTATCATTCTCTCGAGGTATGGGGAGGGGCAACTTTTGATGCCTGCATGCGTTTTCTTGACGAAGATCCCTGGGATCGCTTGCGCCAGCTGCGCAAAAACCTTAAAAATACGAAGCTGCAAATGCTGCTTCGCGGCCAGAATTTAGTTGGTTACCGTCACTACCCTGATGATGTGCTGGCTGAGTTCATTAAAAAGGCAGTTGCCAATGGGATAGATATAATACGAATTTTCGATGCGTTAAATGATTTACGCAACATGGAAAAGGCTATATATTGCACAAAGGCGGAGGGAGCTCATGCCCAGGGTACGATTAGTTATACGATTAGCCCCTTTCATAATATTGATTACTTTATCAGGGTCAGCCGCGACCTAAAGGATCTGGGTGCCGATTCGATCTGTATAAAAGATATGGCCGGCCTGATTTCACCTTTCGATGCGTTTGAATTGGTTGGCAAACTAAAGGAGCAGGTAGGGCTTCCTGTGCAGCTTCACTGCCATTATACCAGCGGCATGGCCTCAATGGCTTACCTGAAAGCGGCGGAAGCAGGCGTTGATGTAATTGATACAGCCAATGCTGCCCTGGCCATGGGTGCAAGTCAACCTGCGACTGACAGCATGGTTGCCGCATTTCAGGGGACAATATATGATACCGGGTTGGACCTTGAGCTGCTCTCAAAGGTTAGTGCTCACTTTCAGGAAATTAGCTGTGGTTATGAAATCCCGCGGGAGGTCATGGGTGTGGATACCAATGTTCTCAATTATCAAATTCCCGGAGGGATGATCTCAAACCTGGCATCACAGCTTGCTGAGCAAAATGCGACGCACCTCTTTAAAGATGTCCTTGCCGAAGTGCCCAGGGTACGTGCAGATCTCGGGTATCCACCCCTCGTAACACCCAGCAGCCAAATAGTCGGCTCTCAATCGGTAGCCAATGTTCTAACCGGCGAGCGTTACAAGCTGGTTTCAACTGAAATTAAAAATTACCTGCGGGGGCAATACGGTAAACCGCCGGGAGAGGTTAGCCCTGATCTATTAAAGCAGGTTCTTAAAGATGAAAAACCAATTACCGGCAGGCCTGCCGATCAGCTTAAACCGCAGCTGGCAGAAGCCAGGAAAGATATTGAAGAATATATTGAGCAGGATGAAGACATTCTTTACTACCTTATATTTCCAAATGTTGCCGTTGATTTTTTTAAAAGGCGTAAAGGCATTTTACCCCCTTTGAAATTAAACAGCAGCTGCAGCGGCGGTAAAGCTGTCAACAAGGTTGCAAATAAAGAGGGTGGACAAAACGGACCTTTACTTGAAGCCTTATATGCTGTAGATGAAAACCTGATCCTGGGTGACGATATTAACAAGGTATATCCGGCAGGATAAGCCGGGCTGCCTGCTCTTTGACAGAAAAGCTGGTAAAAGCAAATTTATGCTAAAAAGGGCTAGTCTTATTCTAAAGCTGCTGCCGGGTTTAACAGGAAATATAGCAATAAATTGCTTGTTGACACTTATTTTCTTGAAAGCTATAATTATAATCAATCTTTTCATATAGAGGCGAAGAAGGACAAAAGTAAGCAGTAGTACTTTTTCAGAGAGCCGGGAATAGCTGAAAACCGGTAAAGGATATTGCCGAACGTCGGTCCGGAGCCGCCCGTTTGAACTAAGAGTAGAGCGGGCCGGGTTGATACCGTTACCAAGATCAACAAGAGACAGTACTTTTAATTTTTAATGAAAAGGAATTAAAAAGGGTGGTACCGCGGAGGAAGTCCCTTCGCCCCTTTGGGCGGGGGGTATTTTTATATTGTTTGCCAATATTTAAGAAGAAGGGGCGATCCAGATGAGCCGGATTATTTTTATGAACGGTAAAATGGTGCCGGAAAACGAAGCGGTTATCTCTGTATTTGATCATGGTTATCTCTATGGTGATGGTGTGTTTGAAGGGATAAGAGCCTATAATGGGCGGGTTTTTAAATTAGAGGAGCACGTGCAGAGGTTATATGAATCCGCTCATTCCATTATGCTTACTATTAATTACAGCAAAGAGGATATGATTCAAGCTGTAGTTGATACCGTCAATGCCAACAAGCTAAGGGATGCTTATATCAGGCTGGTTGTTTCTCGCGGGGCCGGTGATCTGGGTCTTGATCCCCGCAAATGCAAGGAGTCCCAGGTAGTCATAATTGCCGACAAAATTGTTCTATACCCGGAAGAACTTTATGAAAAGGGGCTTACGGTGATTACTGTGGCTACCCGCCGTAATGTAGCAGACGCTTTGGAGCCAAAGTTAAAATCTCTTAATTACCTGAACAATATCCATGCCAAGATAGAAGCCAACAGGGCAGGTGTTTTAGAAGCCCTGATGATGAGCTCACAGGGCTATATATGTGAAGGCACTGGTGATAATGTATTTATCTTCCGTAAAGGCAAGTTGCTTACACCACCGCCTTACCTCGGAATTCTGGAAGGCATTACCCGCGAAGCAGTAATTGAACTGGCTAAAGATGAAGGGATTCCTCTTGAAGAGGCACCATTTACGCGTCACGATGTATATGTTTCTGATGAGTGTTTTTTAACAGGGACTGCGGCGGAAGTTATTCCGGTTATTGAAGCAGATATGCGCACCATTGGAACCGGCAAACCCGGTCCGGTAACACGCCGGTTAATGGATAGGTTCCGTATTTTGACACAAAATGAAGGAACACCGCTCTAAACAGATATCAGCAGCAAGAGATAAGAAGGCAGGTAAGGAGGTTCTCAATCATGCGAAGCCACAGGGTAACAAGGGGCATTGATAGGGCTCCGCATCGTTCCTTATTCAGGGCGTCTGGTTTTCATCCCGAAGAGCTAAAGCGACCGCTAGTTGGCATTGTTAACTCAGCCAATGAAATAGTGCCGGGTCATATTCACCTAAACAGTATAGCCGAGGCAGTTAAAACAGGGGTAAAGATAAGTGGCGGCACTCCAATCGAGTTTTCGACAATAGCTATTTGCGATGGCATTGCTATGAACCATGCCGGCATGCATTACTCGCTGGCCAGCCGGGAAATAGTTGCCGACAGTATTGAGCTGATGGTTGAAGCACATTGTTTTGATGCCCTTGTATTGATTACAAATTGCGATAAAATTACCCCGGGTATGATGATGGCTGCAGCAAGACTGAAACTGCCTTCTATAATTATCAGTGGTGGCCCCATGCAGGCTGGTACGCAAAAAGGTTCTAAAATAGATTTAAGCACTGTATTTGAAGGTGTTGGGGCGGTTCAGTCGGGACGCATATCCGCAGAAGAGCTAACAGATATGGAGAATAAAGCTTGCCCGGGCTGCGGTTCCTGTGCCGGGATGTTCACCGCTAATTCAATGAATTGTATGGCTGAAGCACTTGGTCTTGCTCTTCCCGGCAATGGCACTATTCCCGCAGTTAGTGCTGACCGCATACAACTGGCTAAAGAAGCGGGAATCAGGATTATGGATTTATTAAAAGATGGTATCGGCGCGGACAAGATCCTCGTTCGCGAAGCCTTTGACAACGCCCTGGCTGTCGATATGGCCCTGGGCTGCTCGACTAATACTCTTTTACATCTGACAGCGCTGGCTCATGAGTGCGGGTTTGAAATTGACCTTGGCAAGGTTAATGAAATCAGCAGGCGGACGCCGCAGCTTTGTTTGCTCAGTCCTGCCGGAACCGATCGCATAGAAGATCTGCATCGGGCCGGAGGGGTTACCGCCGTTATTGCTGAACTGATTGAAGCCGGACTGCTTAACCCTAAACTGCTAACTGTCACAGGTAAAAGGGTAAATGAAAATGCGGCAGGGACAGTGGTAATCGATCGATCGGTGATTTACAGTGTAAAAAAACCACGTCGTCCGCAGGGCGGACTGGCTGTGCTTTTTGGCAACCTTGCACCCGGTGGGGCTGTCGTTAAGCAGGGCGCTGTATCAGCGGCAATGCAGCAGTTTACAGGGTCGGCAAGAGTTTTTGAAAGTGAAGAAAGTGCAGTGGAAGCTATTAAAAGCGGCTTTATCCAAGAAGGCTGTGTCATCGTTATTCGCTACGAAGGACCGCGCGGCGGCCCGGGCATGCGTGAAATGTTGGCGCCGACTTCAGTTCTTGCAGGCATGGGCCTTGATGACAAGGTTGCCCTTATTACAGACGGGCGGTTTTCAGGGGCCACCAAGGGTGCATCAATTGGGCATGTTTCGCCTGAAGCAGCTGCAGGTGGGGTGATAAGTCTTATCAAAGATGGAGACTTAATATCCATCGACCTGCCTGGACATAACTTGGAGTTAAAGGTAACTAAAGATGAACTGCAAAAACGTAAAGAAACCTGGCAGGCTCCAGAGCCAAAAATTAATCACGGCTACCTGAAACGTTACGCCAGGCAGGTTTCTTCTGCGGGAAGCGGCGCTGTTCTGACTGAAACTCAAAACAAATACTAAAAAACAGGTGATTTTTCATGAAGAAAAAACTTACGAAAGGTTCTGCCATGATCCTGTCAGCCCTGCATAAAGAAGGTGTCGAAATTGTATTTGGTTTTCCAGGTGGTGCTGTTCTGCCCCTGTATGATCAGCTTTATGATGATCCGATAAGACACCTGCTGGTCAGGCATGAGCAGGCCGCTGTGCATGCAGCAGACGGTTATGCCCGGGTTACAGGTAACCCAGGTGTTGTTTTTGCCACTTCCGGCCCCGGAGCGACCAACCTTGTTACGGGCATTGCCAATGCCTATATGGATTCTGTACCGTTAGTTTTAATTTCGGGCCAGGTTCCCAAAAACTTTATTGGTACTGATGCATTCCAGGAAGCTGATATTACAGGGATTACTATTCCTGTCACCAAGCACAATTACCTGGTTAAAAGCATAGAAGAGCTGCCCGAAGCATTATCTGAAGCTTTTTATATTGCCTCTACAGGACGGCGAGGGCCCGTTTTAATCGATATACCAAAAGATATTTTTGATCAGGAAGCTTACTTTAATTACAACCCGCAGTGCAATATTCCAGGCTACAAGCCTACTTATGAAGGCCATGTCGGCCAGGTTAGCAGAGCGATTAAAGCAATCCGTGATGCCAAAAAACCGGTGATTTTCGGGGGCGGCGGTTTAATCAGGTCGAAAGCTTCAACCGCACTTCGCGAGCTGGCGGACAAAGCACAAATTCCGGTTATTCTTTCACTGATGGGCCTGGGCGCTTATCCGGGAGACAACCCCTTATTTCTTGGTATGCCCGGCATGCACGGCAGTGTTACCGCCAACTATGCGCTTACTGAAGCTGACCTGATTATCGCAACAGGCGTTCGTTTTGATGACCGTGTTACAGGCAAGCTCGAATCGTTTGCCAAACACGCAAAAATTATTCATATAGATATAGACCCGGCAGAGATAGGAAAAAACGTTGCTATCGATATCCCTATTGTCGGCGATGTCAGGCTGGTATTAGAAGAGCTGGTAAGAAAGCTTCGTCCCGGCAATACCGCTGACTGGCTTAAGCAGATTTACACCTGGCAGGAGAAATATCCCATGCCGCTAGGCGCCAGTTCTGCCGATAAAGGTTTAAAGCCCCAGTTTGTAATCAGGGAACTCAGCAGACTAAGCGGAGAAAACACAATTGTAGCTACAGATGTGGGGCAGCACCAGATGTGGTCTGCGCAGCATTTTATTGTTCGCGAACCTTGCTCTTTTATTACATCGGGTGGTCTTGGAACCATGGGTTATGGTTTTCCTGCAGCAATAGGTGCAAAGCTCGCTGCTCCCGATAAAAACGTGATCTGTATAAGTGGAGACGGCAGTTTCCAGATGAACATACAGGAACTGGCTACGGCAGTCCATAATAAAATAGATCTTGTAATTGCCCTTATAAATAATAATTTCCTGGGCATGGTCCGGCAGTGGCAGGATATATTTTATAATAAGCGCTACTCCCATACATCCATGGAAGGCAGTCCTGATTTTGTGAAGGTAGCAGAAGCCTACGGGGCAAAAGGCTTCCGGGCTACAAGTAGTGAGGAGGCAACCGAGGCAATTGAAAAAGCTTTAAAAATTAAGGGGCCTGTCCTCATCGATTTCGTAGTTGATCCCGAAGAAAATGTATACCCCATGGTAGCGCCAAACCATCCAATCAGTGATATTATTATCGGGGGTGAGCAGGAATGAAGCATGTATTAGCAGTGCTGGTTGAGAACAAACCAGGTGCCTTAACCAGGGTTTCGGGGCTTTTCAGCCGCCGCGGTTTTAATATTGAGAACATTGCTGTTGGCGAAACGCTTACTCCCGGCATTTCCAGGATGACTATAACCGTGGAGGGCAGTGAAAACCTGATTGAGCAGGTTATGAAGCAGCTCCATAAACTGATTAATGTGATCAGGGTAAGCAACCTGTCTGCAGAGCCCTCTGTAATGCGCGAACTGATGTTAATCAAAGTAAGAGCCGAAGTTGGCAGCCGCAGTGATATTCAACAAATCGTAGAAACTTTTCGCGGAAAAGTGGTTGATGTTTCTCCCAATTCAATGGTCATAGAAATAACCGGTAATGAGGAAAAAATGGAAGCGATCAAACTGCTCCTTGAACACTTCGGGATCCTGGAGACGGTTCGTACCGGCAAAGTGGCTTTGCTGCGCGGGTCAAAAATAACGAAGGGAACATAGTTGTTCAGGAGTCATAAATCAGGAGTCAGGAGCCAGAAGTCAGAAATCAGGAGTCAGCTCTAGGAATCAGGAGCCAGAAGAATAGAATGCAGCAAGCTTTGAAAGTTTAAGCTCTTTTCAATAAGCATCAAGTTTTTATTTGTTAGCTAATGGATTAATAATCAGGCCGGGTTCAGCGGTAAAATAAAAAAGCAGGAAGATGGTGGGCGATGAGCAGTG
>PWSG01000194.1 GCA_003564055.1 Syntrophomonadaceae bacterium | reverse complement strand
TTTATAGGCCACGGCCTCTCGCCAGCCAAGCTTATCCAACTCTCCAATTAAAGTATAGATCTCTTCAGGATAAAAAGGACGACTTTTTTCTGCTAGCTCATACATCGCCCTCATCGCCTCATGATAGCGCTTAAACCGAAACTGTTGTGTCCTTTCGGCAATCATGCGTGAAAGATGAGCTGTCCCTACCGTAGTATATGCTACCTAACCTAAACAAGGGGGTAGCATATGAAAAAGTCTAAGAAACTCGGTAAACTCGATAAAATTCCTCGTCTAGACAGGGCGTGTGAGCGATTTGAGCGCTGGCGGCAAAGGCGCAAGCACATCCGGGAGCGGATACCGGACGGATTGTGGCTTTTGGCGACTGAACTGGCTGAAGCGTATGGGATTAACCGAACGGCGCGCGTGCTTGGACTTCAATATGATAAGCTGAAAGAGCGTGTCAGCGAGCGAGCTGAGGTGTCTGGGGTTAAGTTTGTAGAGGTAGCTCCTGCTGAAGGAGTGCCGTTTGGAGCTGGAAGCGTAGTTGAGCTTGAACGAGCTGGTGGCGCAAAGCTTCGGATACAGTTTTCAGGGGGGTCGTTGGACGTTGCAGCACTGGTAGGCAGCTTTCTGGAGTCCAGGGAGTGATTCAGCTTACGCCGCACATGAGGATCCTGGTAGCTGTAAAGCCAGTGGACTTTCGTAAAGGGATAGACGGACTTGCCAGGATTTGCCGGGATGAGCTTAAATCTGACCCTTTCTCTGGTGCTGTGTTTGTATTTCGCAATCAGAGTGCCAAGGCGGTGAAGGTTCTGGTTTACGATGGCCAGGGATTTTGGCTTTGTCACAAGCGGTTATCGGCAGAACGGTACCGCTGGTGGCCAGGTGGAGCTGGCAGCTCTCAGGCTCTGGAGTCGCAGCAGCTCCAGGTGCTGCTTTCGGGAGGTGATCCGGCTGGGGCCAAGGCGGCACCGGTTTGGCGTCGGGTTGGGGTAGCGGGGTGAGAGGGGATTTTTTTCGAAAAAGTGCTTGCGTTCTTATCCCACTGATGCTACTTTTTACCCATGGAAGAGATCAGGTACCGGGGAAAAACGGTAACAGAGGCAGAAATTGAGGATATCCGGGTTTTAATTGCCGCCAATCCTGGCATGAACCGCAGTGCTCTTTCAAAAGAGCTTTGCCGGCAGTGGGACTGGCGGCAATCCAACGGGGCACTGCGAGACATGGTGTGTCGCGGGCTGTTGCTTGCGCTGCACCGTGCCGGTCAGATTGAGCTTCCGGCATCACGCTGGGCGAACCGATCGCCGATTACGCCGCGGCGGAAACCTGGACCCGCCGAGATTGAAAAGACACCAGTAGAGTGTTCTTTATCGAGCATTTTCCCGCTTGAGTTTCGACAGGTGCGCAGAACGCCAGAGGAGCGTTTATTTAACTCACTTCTTGAAGAGCATCATTATCTTGGCTATACGCAGCCTGTGGGCGAGCACCTGAAGTTTATGGTGTACGCCGGGCAGAAACCGCTGGCGTGTCTGGCATGGTCATCAGCGGTGCGACATCTTGGGAGCCGGGATCGCTTCATTGGTTGGTCCAAGGAGGCTCGGCAGCGCAATATCCGGTTTATTGCATACAACCCGCGCTATCTGATTTTGCCCTGGGTGCGGGTGCCGCACCTGGCATCGCATATTCTGGGGTGGATGGCGCGGCATCTGTCGCAGGAATGGGAGCGGGTGTATCAGCATCCGGTCTATTTTCTGGAAACTTTTATTGACACTGCTCTTTACCGGGGAACTTGTTACCGGGCTGCGAACTGGATTTCGCTGGGGATGACAACCGGGCGTGGAAAGAATGATTTAACTCACAAAGCCAATCGATCCCTTAAAGAAGTGTTAGGTCTGCCGCTGGTGCGGCGTTTTCGGGAACTACTTTGCCAGGAGAACTGATGGAAGCTGAGACGAATGTAGTGGAACTTGAAAGAGAGAAACTGGACCGGCTGCTGGCAAACGCCAGAGCATCATTTTCGGCTGAAGACTTTGCAGAGTTTGAAAGACTGGTTAATGCCTATCAGCATCTGCTTAAGCTGATTGGGACTAAGAGCGTAACACTGGAACGTTTACGGCGAATTATCTTTGGACCGACAAGCGAGAAGACGGAACAGGTATTCAAAGGCATGTCAGAGCCGGATACGGCTGAAAAACCGAAGGAGCAGCACCCGGGTCACGGACGAAACGGTGTTAATGCTTACCCGAATGCCAAGAAGGTCAAAGTGCCCCATCCATCGTTGCAATCCAAAGACTGCTGTCCGGATTGTGGCTGCGGCAAAGTTTATCCCTACACTCCCGGCTCTTTAGTTAGAATTACGGGTCAGGCACCGCTTGAGGCAACCGCATATGAGCTGGCCAAGTTTCGCTGCAATGCCTGCGGGAAGACCTTTCAGGCGCCACTGCCCGCTGGTGTAGAGTACACCAAGTACGACGCTTCTGCTGCAAGCATGATTGGTTTGCTTAAGTACGGTAGCGGAGTCCCTTTCAACCGGCTGGCAAATTTACAGGCGGATATTGGCGTGCCTCTGCCTGCGGCAACACAGTGGGAAATCGTCAAAGAAGCAGCAGAAAGATTAAAACCAGCACATCAGGAATTGATAAGAGAAGCCGCACAAGGGAAGGTCCTTCATAATGACGATACGAACATGAAGATTACCGAGCTGGCTAAGGAAAATGAAGTCAGCGAAACGGGCAGCCAGAGAAAAGGCTGCTTTACTACCGGGATTGTGTCACTACATGAGAATCATAAAATTGCTCTCTTTTTTACCGGAACAAAGCACGCGGGTGAAAACCTTGAAGACCTGCTTAAGCAAAGGGCAGCTGAGCTTAAATCCCCGATCCAGATGTGTGACGCGCTCTCAAGAAATTCATCAGAGGATTTTAAAACCATCCTGGCTAATTGCATGTCACATGCACGGCGAAAGTTCGTTGAGGCAGCCGATAATTTCCCCAGAGAGTGTAAACATCTGCTGGACATATTGCAGGATGTCTATAAAAATGATGCCGCCACCAGGCAACAAAAAATGCCAGATCAGGAGCGACTGCTCTATCACCAAGCCAACAGCAAAGAGCTGATGCAGGACCTAAAACAGTGGGCTGAAAGTCTGCTGGCTGAGAAAAAAGTCGAGCCCAATTCAGGACTAGGTCAGGCGCTTGCATACCTGCTGAAACACTGGAACAAGCTGACCCTCTTTCTAAAAGTGCCCGGTGCGCCACTTGATAACAATATCTGTGAGCGAGCACTTAAAAAGGCAATTTTGCATCGCAAAAATGCCCTCTTCTATAAGACCACCGCCGGAGCTCTCGTTGGTGATACCTTCATGAGTCTGATTCATACAACCGAACTTGTCGGAGGAAACCCATTTGACTATCTCACAGCGCTGCTGCGCAATTCCCAAGAAGTTTCAAAGATGCCACAGGCCTGGATGCCCTGGAATTACAAGGTGGTACTGGCCGCTTTGGACCAGCAGCCCAATGCACATCCTCCGCCATAAAAAGGTGGGAGGTGGTATGGCTTGGTAGTATACTGAATTCAGATAGTTACGCCACCTCTGATGCTGCCGGGGAAGCTACACTCGCTTGCCGAAAGGACACAATATTTGAATCCGGTCCGGTCAAACCCCATAATTGGGGATAGGCAGCGAAATTTTGCTTCATGTCCTCATGTACCAGCTTTTGCAGATCAATGCCTATTGCCCGATAGGCCCGGATTATTACATCCGTACAGACGCCGCGGTCTGCAGGA
>PWSG01000059.1 GCA_003564055.1 Syntrophomonadaceae bacterium | reverse complement strand
TATAGGAATGATTTATCTTGTCATATATATCTGTTCCATATATCTGGACATAACTATCACGGGGAATATTAACCAGCTTGACTTCAGCTTCACGCAGATTGATAGCGGCAATCATAATCGTGTCAGGACGATAAATACCGTCTTTTTCATCCCGCGAGCCAGGACGATCAAAACCAAGCAAAACAATATTTACGGTTTCTCCTTCAGGAACAGGCCCTATCTGCTCTTTTGACACTGAAGCCGTCACTTCACCGGATGCAGCAAACAATAGTTCAGGATAGTAAGCAAAGAATACTCCGGCTGTCATTAAAATTAACATTACTGCTGCGAACAGTTTAAGGATAAAGTAACTGCGTTTTCTTTTTTTCACCCTGCTCATTTTCATTACCGCCTTTTAATTCTTAAATATGCTTTTTGCAAAAGCTGCCAAAAATACTTCTAAAGCCGCCCGACCAAAAAATTCTTTTTTAACATCTTTTTCTTCAACTCACGGTAAAAATCCGACTGCCACCACTGTTGATAAAACAATACCACTTGCCAGTGTTGCAGTTAAAGTGACCCCAGGCTGTTTTTATAAAGTTCTTAAGTATGATCTTAGTAAACGGGGCACGCAATATGGTTACAATTAATATGTGGTGATTTTATTAAAGGGAAAGAAACGCAGAATTACACGGCCCTGTATATTACTAACCGGCACAGGACCTATATGCCTGCTGTCACTGCTTCTGCTGCGGTTGTCACCCATAACAAAAATATGCCCTTCTGGAACTACGATTGGATTAAGAACATTATTTGTTTTCCCTGTTATGTAATCTTCGACCAGCTCGACATTATTACGGTAGACCCTTCCATTTGTTATCTCAAGTTTATCACCCGGCAGACCAACAACTCTCTTGATCCAGAGATGTTCATTAATATCCCCTCTTATAATTGAAACAATCGGGCTTTCCAAAAAACGCTCAGAAAAAGTTCTTCCCCTGTGAACTTTACTGTCAATGATCACTATATCGCCATGATTCGGTATGGCTTCGAAAATATAAGGGGTCAGAAATACTAAAACCCGGTTACCCTGCGGATCAAAGGTGGGCTGCATAGAAACATCATTGATATCGTATGTCTGAATTACCAGCGTGCTGATAAAAAGGGTAAGCAGAAGAATAAGAACAATCTGTTTAGCCCAGGATAATAATACGTAAGCTTTGCTGGTTTCACTCATTTCCAATTTTACCTCGCTAACTCTAAATATTTATGATTATAACATCCCATCCCTAATATTGTTAGATCCAGTATAGGTTAGATTTAATAAATGCTTATAATCTAAGCCCTGTTTTATGGTAAAATAACAGTTGTGCTTTATAAACCTTTAAGCGCTTACGCGCGGAGGAGGCTCTCATGGAAAAATTATTTTACCCTGAGTCAATTGTCATTATTGGCCTGTCATCAAAACCAACCAACATACCAAGGCTAACCCTGGAAAATTTACTGCGCTGGGGTTACCAGGGCAGAATCTTCGGCGTAAATGAAAGAAGCGATGATGCACATGTAGACGGAATCAGAATGTATAAAAATATAGAAGATCTGCCGGAAGTACCAGATCTTGCTTACTGCATGATCCCGGCCCAGATCATACCATCAATGATGGCCCGCTGCGGAAAATTTGGAATCAGGCGTATGGCCATCCCTTCAGGAGGCTTTTCCGAATACAGCGAAGAAGGCCGTGAGCTAGCCGACAAACTACTTGCTACAGCAAGGAAATTCGGAATCCGCTTTGTCGGACCGAACAGCGTAACTGTAGCCAATACCGATAACGGACTTTGTCTTCCTTTTGTAGCCCTGCACAAAGCACCGAAGGGCGAAATGTCTATTATCTCCCAGAGCGGCGGAGTTGCCCTGACCATGCTGAACTATTTATTCGATGAAAAAATCGGCCTGGCCAAATTTGCCAGCATTGGCAATAAGCTTGATTTGGACGAAGTAGATTTTTTAGAATATTTCGGCAGAGATCCCCAGACTAAAATAATCTGCCTCTACCTGGAAAGCATTACCCGCGGCCGGAAGTTTATCGAAACAGCCATGAATATAGACAAGCCAATTGTCGTCTATAAGGCTAATACCACCGTTGCAGGTAAAAAAGCAGCCATGAGCCACACTGCCGCATTAAGCAGCAATGAAGACGTCGTTAACTCTGCATTTGAAGAGGCTGGTGTTATGCGTATCAACAACTTCCTGGATTTTATAGAAGTAGCCAAAGCCTTCCAGCTTCCGCCAATGAGAGGCAGGAGAATCATGGTAATGAGCCCTGCAGGGGGCTTTGCCGTCTTAAGCGCCGACCTATGTGAAAAAGCAGGCTTTAAGTTTGCAGACATGGGCCAGGAGTTTTACGACAGCCTGAAACAGTTCAGCAACGCAGGTGTAATTAATTTTTCAAACCCTCTCGACATGGGGGATATTTACGATCCCAAACTAACTGCCCACGTAATATACTCGGTTATGCACTCAGAGCAGGTCGACGGATCGCTTTATGTCAGCCAGCGTCCGCAAATGCCCCAGGGTGAAAATGTTTTTCAAAAATTATTTCTGACTGATCTGTCAAAAGAAGCCTGGGGTTCAATCCTCTCATCAGGAAAACCGCTGGGAGTCTGCCTGTTTGGTCCGACACGCATGATTCAGCAAACCAAGCGCTACGTTGAATTCCCCATTTTTAATAGCCCGGAAGAAATGGTAACTGCCCTCGCTTTCCAGATGAAGTACTACGAGAAAAAAAGTGCACTTCAGGGACAAGAACCCATTACTTCTCCTGGCGGCATTGACAGCACTGCAGCCAGGCAGTGGATGCAGGGCAAACAGGGCGACTATGGGGAAGAGGCCCTTGAACTGCTCAGAGCTTACGGCATAGAAACAGTTCCGTCCCGGACTGCTGCGACTGAAGATGAAGCTGCCAACCATGCCCTGGAGCTTGGTTTTCCGGTTGTAATGAAAGTAATTTCACCTGATGCTTTGCATAAATCAGATGCAGGAGGGGTCCTGCTGAGTCTGCAAAATAAAGAACAGGTCAGGGAAGGCTTTCAAATCATTCGCAAAAACTTGCTCCGCTATAACAAAAATGCTCTTTTCTTCGGAGTAAGGGTCCAGAAAATGGCTCCTAACGGATATGATATGTTTGTCGGGGGAAATCAGGATCCTTCTTTCGGCCCGGTAGTATACTTCGGAATGGGCGGAATCTATATTGAAACATTTAAAGATGTTGCTAATTTGATTTGTCCAACACGGACGGAAAGAGTACAAGAAAGGATGCAAAAGCTAAAATCTATAGAAATCCTTGAAGGTGCTCGAGGGCAGAAAAAAACAGACATGGAGGCTTTTACCGAACTGGTGGTGAAAATATCTCACCTTCTAACAGATTTCCCCGGCATCAAGGAGTTGGATATTAACCCGGTGCGGGTCTTCTCCGAAAATAAAGGAGTAATTGCTCTTGATGCCAGGGTTCGTTTAGCTATTTAGCTGCGTTTATTACGAATCAGTCCTGAGCAGGGAATAATTTCAACCCCCTGCTTTTCAATACCGTCTAAAAGCAAATTCATGCCTACAGAATCGCTGGCAATATGCCCCGCGATTATTACATTAACATGGCTTTTTTCAGCCTGCTTGCGGTGTTTGTCACTCATATGCATGACGACAAGGGTGCCTATTCCGGCCTGCGATAACTTTGCATACGCATTTTCTGAACCGCTTGTACCACCGGTCATGTCAACAAGAATTTTCCCAGCCCGTCGCTCCTT
>PWSG01000322.1 GCA_003564055.1 Syntrophomonadaceae bacterium | reverse complement strand
TCCTCTCCTCGCCACTTAATTCAATTATAATTGTGAAACTTATAATAAAAAAACAGAAAAGCAATAATAAAAACGCCTCTAGAACAGGCGTTAAAAGCAACTATATATTACCATAGATAATTTCATGATACAACAGGGAAGACAGGAGTAGAAAAGCAGGAGGCAGAATCCAGCAGTTAGCAGGTAGAAAGGCGGAGGGCAAAAGTGGAAAAGCAGGAGACAGAAAGCAGAAGGCAGGATTCAGGAGGAAGAAAAAGAAAGCATTTATAAAAGCTTAAGAAGAAGATGATGAAGCAGAAGGAAGAAGGGTTTTAGTTCAAAAAGAGAAATCTGGCAAAGCATACAAAGATCATGTTTTAATCAGGTTCGTCATTCTTTTAACAGATTAGTGATGATAAACCCTGATCACCCTACACTTAAAAGTTATTAACATTTATCTCATGGCCCCTATCGCTCAATTTATGCCTTATGGTTTTAAAAAATTTCGATAAATGTTGATTATTATCTCAAAAAAGTATACAATAGTAACGAATGAGCCTTCATTCATTTCTGGGGAGGGTTAACTTGGCCAAACGAAGTGGAGAAAAGCACCACGATATCATTGATGCAGCCGTTAAAACCTTTGCCCGAACCGGTTACCACCGCACACGGGTTGCAGATATCGCCCGTGAGGCCGGAATAGCAGACGGCACTGTCTATATCTACTTTGAGAATAAGGAAGATATCCTGGTCTCACTCTTCCAGGATTTAATGATCCGTTTCGTTGACAATTTATACGGCGAGTTAATTCATTGCCAGGATGCCAATGAAAAGCTAAAAACAATCATTACTTACCACCTGACTACACTGGCCGGCAAACCGGACCAGGCCAGGGTAACCCAGATTGAACTTAGACAAATTGATGAGGCTATAAATGAAGGTATTTCCAGACCGCTTAAGAAATATTTCGATTTGATCGAGGAGGTGATCGAAGAAGGTAAAAAGCAGGGCCTCTACCGACATAACGTCGACACAAAAACTGCCAGAAAAGTTGTATTCGGAGGAATAGACGAGGTGGTTACCTGTTGGGTTATGTCCAGGAAGCGCTATGACCTGACCGCCTTAAGCGAACCGGTTTTTGAACTGCTGGCAGGGGGCCTGCATTAAAGTTATATGTTATTTACATTATTAAAACGAACAAGCTCAAACTAATGTAATAAGGAGGTATTTTAATGGCCTTGAAAGAAATCCGAAAGGCTGCTGTGCTCGGTGCCGGAGTAATGGGAGCCACCATTGCCGCGCACCTGGCAAATGTTGGCATTCCAACTTACCTGCTCGATATTGTGCCCCGCGAGCTAACTCCGGAGGAAGAGAAAAAAGGATTAACCCTGGAAAGTCCGGAAGTGCGTAACCGCCTTTCCAGCTCAGGAAAACAGGATTTGCTTAAAAACAAGCAAAAACCGCTCTACCGTGACTCAAATCTAGACCTTATCCCCCCCGGTAAATTTGAAGACGACATGAAAAAACTAAAAGAAGTCGACTGGGTGATCGAAGTTATCGTAGAGAACATGGATATCAAGAAAAAGGTTTTCAAACAGGTTGAGGAAAACTGGACAAAGGGAACAATAGTTTCTTCAAATACTTCAGGCCTTTCCATTAACGAAATGGTATCCGAAAACTCACCTGAATTTCGCAAGCACTTCCTTGGCACACACTTCTTTAACCCGCCACGGTGGATGAAACTCTTAGAGATTATTCCCTGCGAAGATACCTCGGAAGAAGTGCTCAGTTACATGCATCGCTTCTGTGAAAAAACGTTAGGTAAAGGTGTTGTTTTCGCAAAAGACACCCCTAACTTCATCGCCAATCGCATTGGCACTTATGCTATGGTCTATACCATCAAGCTTATGCAGCAGGAAAATATGTCAATTGAAGAAGTTGACACTATTACCGGCCCACCGATGGGGCATCCGAAAAGCGCCTCTTTCCGCACCCTGGATATGGTCGGGCTCGACACTTTCTGCCATGTCGCAAAAACTGTTTATGACAAGTCAGACGACCCTGCGGAAAAAGAAGTTTTTGAACTGCCTGAACTCCTTCAAAAGATGGTCGACAACAAAATGCTCGGTGATAAGACCAGGCAGGGCTTTTATAAGAAGGTGAAAGGTAAAGACGGCTCTCAAATTTATACTCTCGATTATGAAAAAATGGAATACAGGCCCCAGGAGAAAAAACGGTTTGACATTCTGGGCAAAACAAAGCAGGAAAGCTTAACAAAAGGGTATAAAATGCTGGTCGAGTCGGATGATCCAGCAGGTAAATTTGCCTGGAATTTGACCAGTAAATTTTTGATTTACAGTGCTAACATGATCCCCGAAATCTCCGACGATATTGTAAATGTCGACCGTGCCATGCGCTGGGGCTTTAACTGGAAGCTGGGGCCCTTTGAAGCCTGGGATGCCATTGGCGTCAAGGAAAGCGTTGAGCGGATGAAAAGTGATGGTGAAACCATCCCTGCCAACGTTGAAGAAATGCTCAGCAAGGGATTTGAAAGTTTCTACAAGGAAGACGAAAATGGTGCTCTTTCTTACTACGACTTCGCATCAAAGAACTATAAGCCTGTGCCAATCAGCCCGGAAATTATCAGCCTGGCTGCGCTGAAGAAGCAAGGCAGGCTTGTTAAGGGTAACGATGACGGCAGTTTAATCGACCTGGGCGACGGTGTTCTCTGCCTTGAGCAGCACAGTCCGCAGCAGGCCCTGAGTAATGATTTTATGGAACTCATCTTTGAAGCAGTAGAAGAAGTGGATAAGAATTTTGTCGGCCTGGTTGTCGGCAACCAGGAAAAGTATTTCTGTGTCGGTGCCAACGTTGTTTTGATGTTAATGGCCGCCCAGTCAGGTGAGTGGGACCAGATAAATGAGATGGCCAGAAGATACCAGGACAGCCTAATGAACATGAAATACTCAAACTTTCCCGTCGTCGCAGCTCCCTTCCAGATGACCTTAGGCGGAGGGATGGAAGTAGCCGCCCACTGCGACCGCATTCATGCTGCCGCCGACACTTTTATGGGGCAGGTAGAAATCGGTATGGGCCTTATTCCCGGCGCGGGAGGCAACAAAGAGCTGCTGATCCGGATGACTGAAGGACTGCGCGAAGATGTCAAGGTAGACCGGCTGCCCTACGTTCAGAAAGCTTTTGAAGCAATCGCCATGGGCACTACATCTACAAGCGCGCGCCATGCCCAGGAACTGGGCTTTATGAGACCAACCGATAAGGTAACTATCAACCAGGACTACCTTTTGCACGATGCGAAAAATACTGTCCTGGCAATGGTCAAAGAAGGCTATGAACAGCCAAAACAAAAGCCGATTAAAGTGCTCGGAGAGTACGGACTGGCCACATTTAAAGTCGGCGTCCAAAATATGCTCTGGGGCGGTTATATAACCGAATACGAACAGAAGGTTGCCAATAAAATTGCTTTCGTCCTCTGCGGAGGAGACATCAAACCCGATTCACTGGTCAGTGAACAATACCTGCTGGATATTGAAAGAGAGGCTTTCCTGTCGCTCCTCGGTGAAGAAAAGACACAGGAGCGGATCAGCCACTTTTTATCCACGGGTAAACCTTTAAGGAATTAAAGGAGGAGGTAACAAGTATGAAAGAAGCTGTTATTGTTTCTAGTGTAAGAACAGCTGTCGGCAGGGCGCCGAAAGGCAAGCTGCGTACCACACGCCCTGAATACATGGGAGAAACAGCTGTCAGGGAAGCGTTGAAAAGGGCCAAGGGCCTGGACCCTGCTGAAATAGATGACGTGATACTCGGCTGTTCATTTCCGGAAGGGGAACAGGGTTTGAACATTGGGAGGATTGTTGCCCTGCAGGCCGGTTTTCCGGATAGTGTGCCCGGTCAGACAGTAAACCGCTACTGCTCATCTGGACTTCAGGCCATTGCCATGGCTGCTGAAAGAATCATGTGCGGCTTTGCTGACGTGATCATAGCCGGTGGTGTGGAGAGCATGAGCATGGTGCCGATGGGTGGCAACAAACTTGCGCCAAGCCCGCAGCTGGCCGAAAGACACATCGAGACCTATACCCCGATGGGCATTACTGCAGAAAATGTCGCGCAGCGTTATAATATTTCCCGCGAGGATCAGGACAAGTTTGGCCTGGCCAGCCAACAGAAAGCCGCGGCAGCTACAAAAGAAGGCCGTTTCAAGGATGAAATTGTTCCACTTAAAATTATCGACCGCTCTGTAAGCGCGGACAACAAAATCGTTGAGAAAGAATTCATCTTTGATGTTGATGAAGGAATCCGCAATACAAGCCTGGAAGCGCTTTCCAAACTACGCCCGGCTTTCCATGTCAAGGGCAGCGTTACCGCAGGCAACTCTTCGCAAACAAGCGATGGCGCCGCAGCCACTGTAGTTATGTCTGCTGAAAAAGCAGCTGCGCTGGATTTGAAACCGCTGGCAGTTTTTCGCGGATATTCAGTAGTTGGCTGCCCTCCGGAAATTATGGGCATCGGCCCGGCTGTAGCCATTCCGAAACTGATGCAGCAGACCGGTAAAAAAATCTCCGATATCGATCTTTTTGAACTGAACGAAGCTTTTGCTTCACAGGCCCTCTACTGTATGCGTGAGCTGGATCTCAATCCGGATATTGTCAATGTAAACGGGGGAGCAATTGCCCTCGGCCACCCGCTTGGCTGTACCGGGGCCAAGCTTACTACAACCCTGCTGCACGAGATGGAGCGGCGCAATTCCCGCTTTGGAGTCGTTTCAATGTGTATCGGTGAGGGTATGGGCGCCGCAGGACTGTTCGAAAGAGCCTGAAACGTCTGATCTAACTAACGAGGCACATTAATAACACTTTAGGAGCACTGCACATAAATCATAACCGTTAATGTGGTATGATGAAGTGGAGTGCTCCTTTATAATTAAAAAACAGTAAAAGGAAGTGGCCATGTTGACTCCGAAGGTTGAAATAGAACGCAGAGTTAGAAAACTGCAGAAAGTTATGCAAAAAGATAAAATTGGTGGAGCACTGCTGGTGCAAAGGGCAGACCTGTTTTATTTCAGTGGAACAGGGCAAAACGCTCACCTTTTTATACCTGACAGGGGAGAACCGATCCTGATTGTAAAAAAATCAATGTCCAGGGCAGAGCAGGAAAGCAGTATTGAAAAAATAGTGCCTTTTGAGGGGTCGGATAATCTTAAAAGCCACATTACTGAAGTGCTCCCTGAAGGATCAAAAATAGGCGTTGAAACAGATGTTTTGCCGGTTAAGCTCTACAGACGCTACCAAAAGATACTTAAAGGGTATGAACTAACTGACATATCTTCCGCAATCCGCAAGATCAGGGCTGTAAAATCGAACTATGAAATTGGGCTGCTGCGAGAAGCGGCAAAGATAAGCACAGCTGTACTTAACCGGGCCGGTTCCATTATCAGGGAATGCATGACTGAAGTGGAGCTTGCGGGTCAGCTTGAGCAGTATGCCCGCACCATGGGACACCAGGGTGCAGTCAGGATGCGCGGCTTTAACCAGGAACTTTATTACGGCCATATCATGTCCGGCGAAAACGCAGCGACTATTAGCTTTTTTGATGGACCAACCGGAGGTTCCGGGTTAAACCCGTCATTTCCACAGGGTGCAGGTTTAGGTGTAATCAAGTTAAATGAGCCTATCCTGGTTGATTTCGTCAGCGTTCTTGGTGGCTACATGGTCGATCAAACCCGCATTTTCTGCCTGGGCAAACCGCCCGCACATCTAACAGAAGCATATAAAACAGCTGTTTATATTAAAAATTCTATCCTGACAATGGGCAAGGCAGGTATAACAGCAAGCGCTCTTTACGAAAAAGCCGAGCAAATTGCTTTTGATTCAGGCCTCGCCAATCACTTCATGGGTTATGTTGAAAAGGTGAGTTTCGTCGGCCACGGGGTCGGCTTAGAGCTTGATGAACTGCCAGTCATTGCGCGCGGCATGGATACCGCCCTGGAAGAAGGAATGGTGTTTGCCCTGGAACCGAAATTCGTATTTCCCGGAGAAGGAACAGTAGGAATTGAAGACACCCTCATTGTCGAATCGGAACAGTTAATAGAATTAACTTCTTTTAGCAATGAGCTGCAGGTTATATAAAACATTAATTCAATATATAAAAACACCCCTGCTCGCTTCTGCCATATGCATACTTATATACAACAGCAGCAAACAGGGAGGATTCAGTTTATTACCTTAAGGGTCAGACCGACCCCGATGCTTTAACTATCAGCCGCCGGAAGTGCAGCCGGCAAGTAAAAAAATCAGTGTCAGGGTTACGGCTAACATTAGCATTGAAATACTCCTCATTAATACACCCCCCATGGTTTATTAATTTTATTAATAGCACAAAACCGCTAGATTTGCAAACAGCTATGCGGTATTAGCAGATTACGTTCAACATCTTATGTCAACACATAATTTTGTTAAATTAATTTTTTCCCATGAAACAAGCACTTTTAAAAACCAAATACCTGTTCTACTAACAGTATGCACAGGGTTATCCACAGGCACTACCTGCTAATATCAATCTAACACCACATTATCCACAAATTTCGCAGTTAGTAACCATAAAGCAATGCTTTGTTTTCACAAGGAAACTGGCATGATAATTGAAAATTTTTCTTGCGGAATTATTAAACTTACAAAAAATCCCCTCAAAAAAGAGGGATCACGAAATCATTAGCGAATACACTTTTATGTACAACAAAACCAATTATTATCTTTAAGGAGGCATCAGCATGGAGGTTAGAGTAAACGATGATTGCAGCGCTTGCGGTATCTGTGAGGATATTGTGCCCGAGGTCTTTGAATTAGGTGACGAAATCGCAGAGGTCAAAGTAAATCCCGTGCCTGCAGAGCATGAAGAAAAGGTTCGCGAAGCAGCAGAAGAGTGCCCGACAGAATCAATTGAGATTTCTTAAGCAGCTCTCTGGCTGCAATAGGTAACACATTCATGTTTTTGTCGTAACAGGGCCCGCTTGATAAGCGGGCCCTTAAATGTTTCTTAGAGAAGGATTTTGATATAGAATTAACGAATTCAGTTGTAGATAAATGCTCGCATTAGGAGGCGGCAAATAGCATTGGACCAGATTAAATTGCTTCAGGCCATAGAAGTAACTGAAGTGCGCCAGGGTTCAATTAAACCGGTTAATAGCATCGCTTATCATTCCGGACTGGTATCAGAAGGATCTCTTTTCGTCTGTATAAAAGGATACAAGACAGACGGGCACAGGTACCTTGAAGAGGCTGTTAAAAAAGGGGCTGTAGCTGCTGTAGTTGAAGACTTTCAGGAAGAGATTAATGTCCCCCAGTATCGTGTTGAAGACAGCCGCAGGGCTTTAGCGGCCCTGGCCGACTATTTTTACGATCATCCTTCAAAAAAACTAAATCTAATTGGTGTAACCGCTACCAATGGCAAAACAACCACTACCTACATGATCAATTCAATTCTTGAAAAATACGGTCTTAATACAGGTTTAATTGGTACGGTAATTGTTAAGATGGGTAGCATAATCCAGCCTGCCGATTTAACTACCCCGGAATCATTAGACCTTCACCGCTACTTTGATCAGATGGTCAAGCAAAATGTCAGCCATACCGTAATGGAAGTATCATCATCGGGACTTGAACTTAAAAGAGTCGGCAGTGTAGACTTTAATACCGTGGTTGTTAATAATATCAGCCGCGAACATATAGACCTGCATGGTTCTTATGAACAGTATTTCGCAGCCAAGGCCTCACTGGTCCGTGACGCAAGAGAAGATCAATGGGCTGTACTTAACCTTGATTGCCCCCAAACAGCGCCTCTGGTAAATGAAACCAAAGCCATGATTTTCACTTACGGCCTTAAAAACAAAGCTGCCGACTGCCTTGTCCGGGATTTAGATCTGAGTACCGGAAGGGCCAGTTTTACAGTTGAACTGCAGAGTAAAGAAGCATTTAAACAGCTTGCCAGTCAACCCGACTCTTTTCCGATTGAGCTTTCTGTCCTCGGTTTGCACAGTGTCTACAATGCCATGGCCGCAATAATGACCGCCCTGCTCCAGGAAATTCCTGCAGATTCAATAAAAAAAGCCCTCCATGATTTCCGCGGTGTAGAGCGGCGTTTCGAGTTGATTTTTGAAGATGACTACAAGGTTATTGACGATCACTTCGCAAACAGCGGTAATATCCATGTTACATTAGAAACCCTGCAGATGATGGACTATAAGAACCTAACCCTGGTTTATGCCATCAGAGGCAGCCGCGGTGTGACCGTTAACCGCGAAAACGCCGAAGCGCTGGCATACTGGGCTCCAAAACTGGGACTGAACAAAGTTATAGCTACCACCAGCAGCGGACATGTCGGCGAAAAAGATCTTGTTACCGCAGAAGAAAGGCAGGTATTCGAACAGGTAATGCGTAAAGCAGCAATCAGGACAGAAATTTATGAGCAGCTTCCGGATGCAATCGCCCGGGGTCTTTCCGAAACAAAAAGCGGCGATGTGCTGCTCCTGGCCGGATGCCAGGGTATGGATTACGGCGCCTCAGTTTGCCTCGCACAGATCCACAAATTAAAGCCTGACCTGCCAAAAGCAAAGGTATTTGCTGCCCTTAAAAACCGGGTTGCCGGAGTCGCTGAGCCGGCTCCTTAAAAACCTGAAATAATAAATTAGAATAACTGCTAAGCCTATCCACCGGCTGACCATCCCCATAGTGCCGCTTACTCTTATGCCTTTCGCTGTAGTAATAGCCTTTAAGCTTCTTTTATCTCTATCCCGCCCATAATGGCCCTGGCCTGGATCCTTACCCTGCGGCTGCTTGCCTCATCAATATTATGCTCAATCTTACGTCCGGCAATGATTCCTCCATCTTCCTGATCTTTAAAGGTCACCCCGCCCAGGACAGCTGAACCTTCATATATAACAGCCAGCTCTTTCGGGATTTTCACCTCTATACCACCCATGATCGCAGTAAGGTCAAGAACTGTTTCGCCCTCGGGCACGTCTGCATTCATCAAGTCCATTTCTATTCCACCCATAAATGCAAAATAACTGCCGTCTTCTAAATTCCAGGGCTCTTTGCCGCCTACTTCGGCACCGCCCATAAAAGTAAACCGTCCGCCTTTTCCGCTGCCATGAGTCTTCCCGCGCAGCAGACTTATGCCAATCAAAATCAAAATTGCCGGCCAGAGCAGGTTAAAAAACAAAGAGGTGTCAACTTCAAACAGCCCCAGGTTGCGGCCAAGAAATATTACGCCGATCGCTATGGCAACAAGCGCTGTAAAAAACTGTCCCCACGAGAAAAACACTTTTTTACCCGCAGAACCTTCAGTTGATCCAAATGATAAAAACAGCCAGTTTAGACCGAGAATAAGAGGAATTACAGGCCAAAGCCTTATTATCTCTCTTACTTCGATCTCAATACCTACTCCCAGGTTATTTAGAAGTAAAATTACACCTACAATCAGAACCGCTAACCCAATAATCAACCTGCCGCTTATAAAACGCATTTTTAACATCCTCTCTTCCCTGTAGTGTTATGATTTGATAAAAAATTGCATTTAGCTTTGACTAATGCAAAAAATAATTATGAGCAAGCAATTTTACACAAAGACCCTTTAATTGCCGAAGCTGCAAAACTTTTTAAGCAATGCAGCGTTGACTTTTTAAATTGCTCATGCTAAAATTAACAGCGCAATGTCAATATGACATGGTGGGTGTAGCTCAGCAGGTTAGAGCGCCAGGTTGTGGCCCTGGAGGCCGTGGGTTCGAATCCCATCACTCACCCCATCATTAAGATAAACTACTTAATAAGTTTCAAGTTGCTGGGGCGTAGCCAAGCGGTAAGGCACGGGTCTTTGGAATCCGCATGCGTAGGTTCGAATCCTACCGCCCCAGCCATTTTTATGTCTCGCTTTGGACCCAGCCAAGCGAGCGTTTAACTGCCCTGAGCCATCCGTTATAAAGAACTTTTCGCTTAGACTCATCCATGCGCGGTTCAAACGCAGCGCTCTGCTTCCACCTGTCAGACAAATCTTCGATACTGCCCCAGAAACCTGCAGCCAGTCCGGCCAGGTAAGCAGCCCCGAGAGCAGTCGTATCAAACGTAGCCGAACGACGGACTACAGTTCCCGTTATATCGGCCTGGAACTGCAGCAATAAGTCCATAACGCTTGCCCCGCCATCGACCCGCAGCTCTTTTAAGGGCAGTTCCGCTTCGCTGTGCATCACTTCAAGCACATCCCTGGTCTGGTAAGCCATCGCTTCCATTACGGCCCTGGCCAGATGCGCTTTTGAGGTTCCCCCTGTAATTCCAACCAGCAAGCCGCGGGCATAAGGATCCCAGTACGGAGCTCCCAGGCCCGCAAAAGCGGGAACAAGATAAACACCCTCATTGCTTTCAACCTGAGCGGCCAGGGCTTCCAGGTCAGATGATTTTTCTATCACCCCGAGGCCGTCGCGCAGCCACTGAACAGCTGCCCCGGTAATGAATATGCTTCCTTCCAGGGCATACTCAACCTTATCATTTATTCCCCAGGCAATAGTGGTTAGAAGACCCTTTTTCGAGGCAACCGCTTTTTCACCGGTGTTCATTAGTAAAAACGATCCTGTCCCGTAGGTATTCTTCGTCATCCCGGGGCTGTAGCAGGCCTGTCCAAACAGGGCGGACTGCTGGTCACCGGCAATACCCCCCACGGGAATCCGGCTGTCGAAAAAAACACTCTCCTCCGTATGCCCAAAAATACAGCTGCTGGGCATCACCTCCGGCAGTATATCAACCGGACCTTTAAAAAGGTCCAGCAGGTCTTCATCCCATTCCAGTTCATGGATATTGTAAAGCAAAGTCCTTGAGGCATTCGAATAATCGGTGGCAAATACCCTGCCGCCTGTTAAACGGAATAGAAGAAAGCTGTCCACCGTACCGCAGGCCAGGGTTTTATCTTTAGCCGCCCTGCTTACTGCAGGTATGTTCTCCAGGGCCCAGCGCAGCTTTGTTCCTGAAAAATATGGATCCAAAAGGAGGCCTGTTTTGCGCCGCACTTCTTCCTCGCGGCCTTCACTTTTAAGCCTGCTGCACATTTCAGATGTGCGGCGGCACTGCCAGACAATAGCCCTGGTAATAGGCTTTCCACTGCTGCGATCCCAAAATACCAGGGTTTCTCGCTGGTTGGTGATCCCAATCGATACTATTTCAGAAGCTTTGGCTCCCGCTTCTTTAAGAACATCCGAGATAACTTGTAAGACATTTTCCCATATCTCTTCCGGTTCATGTTCTACCCAGCCGGGCTGCGGGTAATACTGCCTGTGCTCCCGGTTAGCCCTTGCTTTAGACAACCCTTCCCTATCCCAAAGGATAGCTGTTGTACCGGTTGTTCCCTGGTCAATTGACAAAATATACCTGCTTATGCTCATCGCCCCCTCTCTTAACTCTGCCTTCTACTTCAAGATAGCGAATATGAGCAAGTGCTTCTCCTGTCGCGAACCACTTCTGCATCAGGGGAAATTCCTCCCACCCGGCTGCTAACAGGTCCCATGTCATTTTAGAAGCTACCTCATAAGAATTTTTCGGCCCGTTTTCACTTAAAATCTCCATGACTTCTTCAAGGCGCATACGGTGGTGTTTTTTTAGCTCTTCTATCCTGGAACGGCAGTCGTAAATCAAGCTGCGGTGCCCGGGTAAAACAAGATCTACAGGCATGGCATAGACCTTATCCAGGCTTTTAAAATATTCCCATAGAGGATTACTTTCAGCAATCCAGGTCGAAATATTGGGAGTGATATCGCCCAAAATATGATCGCCGGAAAATAAGTATTTTAGGTGCGGTTCATAGAGACAGGTATGCCCGCTTGTATGGCCGGGAGTTACAACGCAGCGCAGCTCAAAGCTGCCATAATTTAGTATGTCTCCGTCATTTACCATACTAAATTCTACCTCACCTTTAGGGCTGTAGTGCTTGCCGGGATGAGAATCAACGGCCATATCAACCAACTCGGAAGGAAAACCATGCCGGGCGGTCAGAGTACAGACAAGCTGCCAGAGGTTTTTATAGTTCAATACATCAGCATCTGGTTGATTAAAATAGATTTTTGCATCTTCTGAAGAAAGCTCATCAACAAGACCGACATGATCCGCATGGACGTGAGTTACAAAATAATCTGTATCCTGCATTTTCACATCCAGCTCGGAAAATGCATCCAGCATTGCCGCCTTGCATTCTTCACGATTCATACCCGTGTCAATAACCAGGTTGCGGGGCTTGCCTTTTATAATATAGGAATTGGTTGCTTTCAGGGGATTGCGGGGCAGGGGAATTTCCGCACGGTACAAATCGCTGCGAATTTCTTCGATTACAGTTTTAGCCATTAAATCACACCTTTCTTTGATATCTGTTATCATTCTTTTTTTTAAAGAAAAATCCTTTTTCCCGACATTCCTTAAAAACATTTTTACTGCTTTATTTACCGTTAACCGGTTTGCTATTTATTAACTTCAGGCTGCAGGTATGATATAATTACACTTAATAAAAGGGCCAAAAGCGCCATAAACAACCCAGATTGATTAAGTGTTTAAACCCAGGAAAGAGGTGACTTTAATGACCAACTTAATAAAGATCAGCTTGATATTAATAGTCGCCCTGTTAGCTGTTACACTGGTTAGCTGTACAGAACCCGCCGCCCGGGAAGAAGATATCGATGAAGAAGAAGTGCAGGAAGAAATAGAAGATGAAAACGAAACAGACGAAGAGTTAGATAAAAATGATAATGATAACGATAATAGCAGCAAAACTGACCAGGCGCCTTCTTCTAATTCAGGTTTTACCCATACCGTTGAAATGAAGATAAACGGTGAAGTCATCGAAGGTGAAGGAGACGGCTGGTGGGAAGATGAAGGAGAAGGCAGTGAAGAAGAATGGTGGAATGATGATTAATAGTAATTACTAATAACGAGCGCTGACCCGCAGGTTTCAAAAAATCTGCGGGTTTTTTGATCTGTTCATACTGCCAGACTCAAAACCATGTAAATCGACAGCAACATAGGTAAAACCGATTTTTTGCAGGGCGGTGTTGATTTCTTGCCGGTGCGTAATAATAAAATCCAGGTCACTTTCATTTACTTCAATACGGGCAATGTTGCCGTGGCAGCGCACCCGCAGATTGTCTTTCAGACCAAGCTTTCGCAAATACTTTTCGGCGTCGGCTGCTTTTTTTAGCTTGGCTAAAGTAATCTCCTCGCCATAAGGAATCCTTGTCGCCAGGCAAGCAGCGGCAGGCTTGTTCCAGGTCGAAAAACCTTCCTTCCCGGATAGATACCTGATTTCCTGCTTGCCCAGGCGAACCTCCAGCAGGGGACTTTGTATATTTAGTTCCTTTGCTGCACGCATACCAGGCCTGTGATCTCTTAAGTCATCGGCATTAGAGCCGTCCAGCACCACCTTAAATCCCCCGGCTGCAGAGACCGACACTATTTTTTTGAAACAATTCCTTTTACAATAATAACAGCGTTCAGAAGTATTAGCAGTAAAATCCAGATCTGCAATAATATCTATATTAATAACGTGGTGCCTGACCCCGAGTTTTAATGCAAACAGTGCTGCCTCTTCAACCTCTTTATTTGGATTTAAAACAGATTTCAGGGTTACGGCCTGAACATTTTTGCTGCCCAGCACTCGAAACGCTTTGCCCAGCAGGTAAGAGCTGTCGACACCACCTGAAAATGCAACTGTTGCTGTTTCAAAACTGTGCAGCAATTTTTCCAGTTGCTTCTCTTTGTTCAGGGCCTTTCCAGTATCAACCGCCTGCTCAAGGGCTTTTAAATCATCCATTTAAATAACCTTTCTCTTCTTTAATTCGGTACAAAGGCAACTTAAAAAATCTTCCGCTTTCTCTTCGGGAGCTTTCGTTAACAAGCTGGCTGTAACAAACAACACTAAAGTTACCAGACCGCTCCAGGCACCGGGCCAGAATTCGAGAGGCTTCCAACCGCTTTACTGTAAAATAGGTGGCGACAAGCCCGCC
>PWSG01000238.1 GCA_003564055.1 Syntrophomonadaceae bacterium | reverse complement strand
GTGAACGGGAAATTGAACAGGCCGAAGGCCCGAGCAAGTTCAACCCCACGCGCCCGCCCAGCCTCTCCGGCTCACCCGGAGGGTTCGCCCTACCTGTCGCCCCTGAAAATTTCCTTGGAAATAAGGTAGGGCGAAGCGTCCCGCTGAGCCGTGAGCGAGAACCGGAGGCCATAAGGAGAATGGCTGGATTTTAATAGTGACACCTTCCGCTGTACTGCTTATTGTCTCGCGCAGCATGCACAGGATCGAATCATCGACGGGAAAGACGGTAATGGATTTACTCGACCAAATAACAAAACTTTCACATGAATTTGGCACCTCCGCTTACGTTCGCGGCGGCGGGGGAAATACCTCGGTCAAAGAGAACTCGACCCTTTGGGTTAAGCCCTCCGGGACCACGCTCGCAGATTTAACGTCTTCAGATTTTCTCGCGATGGACCGCTCTACACTGGGTCGACTGTATGATGTGACGCCGCCGGATGACGCTTCGGCGCGCGAGGCGCTGGTCAAAGAGATGATGGAGCAGGCCGTCCTGCCGCAGACACCGGGCCGGGCGTCGGTCGAAGCGCCTCTGCATAATTCGCTGGCTGCCCGCTACGTCGTGCATACGCATCCGGCCTTGGTCAACGGGATGACCTGTGGAAAACACGGCAAATCCGCTTGCGAAGAGTATTTCCCTCAATCGTTGTGGGTTGATTATGTGGATCCGGGGTACACACTGTGCATGGAGGTGCGCAAAGCCATCAAGCAGTATGAGAAGGAGTTCGGACGTGAACCGTCACTGATCTTTCTCAAAAATCACGGAGTGTTTGTCTCGGCCGATGACCCGGATGAGATTCGCGAGCTTTATGCCAGGGTGTTGACGACACTTGAGCGCCACTATGAAAATCACAGGGTTGGACGTGAGCTGGGGATTGGACCCGAACCGGATGTGGCAGATGTTGCAGCGGCCAAAGAAAAAGTCCGCCGGGCGTTTGGTGGTCCGGATGTGTGCGTGGCGGCATCGGGCCCGTTTGTGCTGCCGGAGGGGCCGGTATCGCCGGATCATATCGTCTATGCCAAATCCTACTATATGACTGTAGAGCCGACGGTAGAAGAGGTTCAGGCGTTTACGGCAAAGCACGGGTACCTGCCGCACATCGTGGCCTTCGGTCCGGTGGTGCTGGGCATCGGGCCCACGCAGAAAAAGGCCGAATTGGCGATGGAACTGGCAGCCGACGCCGCATGGGTCAAACAGTTGGCCGAGGCGTTCGGCGGCATTGACTATATGAGTGATGATGCGCGCGCCTTTATTGAGAATTGGGAAGTGGAATCGTATCGGAGTCAACAGGTCAAGTAGTTGAGTGAAGGGAGGAATGTTTGATGACTGAAAAACGTATTGAGCAAGCGTACGAGATAGCCAAGGAACAGTACGCCTCGTTTGGGGTGAATACGGACGAGGCGCTCCGGAAACTGGCAGCGGTGCCGGTGTCGATGCATTGCTGGCAGGGTGACGATGTGGGTGGTTTCGAGTCGCCCGGAGCGGAGCTGTCCGGCGGTGGGATTCAGGCCACGGGGAATTATCCCGGAAAGGCGCGGACGATCGACGAGTTGCAAAGCGATGTGGAAAAGGCGTTGAGTCTGATTCCCGGAAAACATCGGCTGAACCTGCACGCGATCTATCTGGATAACGAAGGCACGTCAGTGAACCGCAACGAAGTGGAGCCCGAACACTTCCACAACTGGATCGACTGGGGCAAGGACAAGCTGCACGGAATGGACTTCAACCCGACGTTTTTTTCGCACCCCAAGGCCGACGACGGGTTCACACTGAGCCATCCGGACAAGGGGATTCGGCAATTCTGGATCGAACATGGTATCGCCTGCCGCAAGGTCGGCGCCGCGATGGGCAAGGCGTTTGGAACACCGACGGTCACCAATGTATGGGTCCCGGACGGCTATAAGGATGTGCCGGTGGATCGCGTCGCTCCCCGGCAGCGCCTCGTTGAATCGCTGGACGCGATTATGGCCGAAAAGATCGATCCGAAGCTGCACTTGGATGCGGTCGAGTCCAAGCTGTTCGGCATCGGGGCCGAAAGTTTCACGGTCGGCTCCCATGAGTTCTATATGGGCTATGCCGTTTCCCGGCAGATATTGATGTGTCTGGATTCGGGGCATTATCATCCAACGGAAATGACGTCCGAGAAGATTTCAGCGGTCATGCTGTATGTGCCGGAATTGCTGCTGCATGTCAGTCGGCCGGTGCGATGGGACAGCGATCATGTGGTGATCCTGAACGAAGAATTGATGACCATTGCCCAGGAACTGGTACGCAGTGGTAAACTGGAAAAAATACACATCGGGCTGGACTTTTTCGATGCCAGTATCAACCGGGTCGCAGCCTGGGTGATCGGGACGCGAAATATGATCAAGGCGCTGTTGTTCGCCATGCTTGAACCGACACAGCAGTTGAAAGAGATCGAATTAAAGATGGACTATACCACGCGCCTGGCCATGACCGAGGAGCTCAAAACGCTGCCGCTCGGGGCGGTCTGGGATTATTATTGCCTGAAGCAGGGTGTACCGGAATCACTGGCATGGCTGGAGCGAATCCGTGAATATGAAAAAGAGGTGTTGTCCAAACGGTGACGATGGCAGAAAGAAGAGTAGGGACAGCGAAGTAGTGTCATCCCGAAAGAGGCTCGGCGGCTCTCACTGGAGAACGCGCCGAACCACTCTCTAGTTTTCGTTACCCGGCACTGATCGGGATCTGCTTGCGGTTGGCCTTGGCTTCAGCAGACTTTGGAACGGTGATGGAGAGCACCCCGTTCTTGAAGTTCGCCTTTGCCTTCTCCTCTTCCAGGCCGCCCGGCAGAGGAATCGAGCGTTCAAACGAACCGTAGGAGCGCTCGACGAGATGGTAGTCATCCTTCTTCTCGTCCCGTTCCTGTACCTTCTCGCCCCGGATCGTGAGCAGGTTGTCGCTGAGCTCGACGTCAATGTCCTTCTCCTCCATGCCCGGCACGTCCGCGGTAACGCGGATCTCCTTGTCGTTTTCCGACACATCAACGCGTACGGTGCCGGTGCCGGCTTTGGATCGGAGTCCGGTACTGCCCGGCCATGCCAAGCCGGTTTCGAGATCGCCGAAGAACTCCTCGAACAACCGATTCATCTCCCGGTGCAACTCCATCACCGGATTCTCTTCACTTCTCTCCTGCCGGAGCAATTTGCCGCCGCCCCGTTTTCTCCTCCACGGAATCATATCGCGTACCATGACAATTCACCTCCCTTCGTCTGTTTTCGTTCCTTTATTCTGCTTGTACGGCGATCTTGCGGGGCTGCGCCTTTTCCGACTTGGGCAGCTCAACACGCAGTACGCCGTTTTTCATCGTGGCTTTAATCCGCTCGCGATCAACGTCTTCGGAGATGGCGAAAGCACGCTCATAGTCTCCGGCGACGAACTCGCTGTAGAGCGCATCGAAGCCCTCCTGTTCCGTCGGCTGGGTCGTGCCCCGTAGGGTAAGGATCTCGTTCTCCAGATTGATCTCGACATCCTTTTCGCTCACACCCGGCATATCCGCCACCACCACAATAGCATCCTGACGTTCATAGACGTCTGTGGCGGGGAGATAAACCGGACGGCGCTCCATGGTCCGGGCACTCCCTTCCACGGCTTTTTTCTCCTGTTTCTCCATCGCTTTTGTTTCCGTTGTCATCGTCTGTCACCTCCATTCATTGAGTTACGACTGCACTTGAATCCGACGCGGCTTCGCGGCTTCGCTACGCGGCAGTATGATTTTC
>PWSG01000299.1 GCA_003564055.1 Syntrophomonadaceae bacterium | reverse complement strand
TGGTCTGCAAGAACCGGTGTCGATCTAATTAAACAGCAGGCAGGCTCAGATTCGTCAGCGCTTTTTTTTGATGCTATGAATTCAGCCCTGGCCAGGGATATAGATGTAGTAATAGGTGATACAGCAGGGAGGCTTCATAACAAGTTCAACCTGATGGAAGAGTTAAGTAAAGTACACCGGGTCGTCGGGCGCTGCATTGATGGCGCGCCACACCAGGTTTTGCTGGTTATCGATGCCACTACCGGTCAAAATGCAATTGCCCAGGCAAAAAGCTTTAATGAGGCTCTTCCCATTGACGGTATAATCCTGACCAAGCTCGATGGCACTGCCCGCGGTGGTATTGTTTTCAGTATCCATGATGCCCTGAAAATTCCGGTTCGTTATGTTGGTACAGGTGAAAAAATGGAAGACCTTGCTCCTTTTAACCCGGCCGACTTTGCGCGCGCACTTTTGGAAACTTAAATTTTTCGGTAAAAACATTTGCCAGGGCAGTTTTATTTTGTTATAATCCCCCTGTAAAGGACTAAAGCTTTACAGGGGTGTTTATGTTAGATCAGCTAAATAAGATTAACCTCCTGTTTGATATTTACTCGCCCCTGCTGACTGAACGCCAGCAGGAGGTGCTGCATCTTTATTTTAGCGACAATTATTCGCTGGGCGAAATAGCTGCCGAGTACAATATCAGCAGGCAGGCTGTTTACGATTTAATTCAGCGCGCACTTGGTTCACTAAATAAACTGGAAGAAAAACTTGGGCTGTACAGGCTTTTTAACGAGCAGCAAAAATTGCTGTCCGAAGCAGAAAGCCTGCTAAATGAAGATACAATGACCGGGTACAAGGTAGAACGTTTAAAAAGCATCCTTACAGAGCTGCGCATTACAAGTGAGCAGTAATCTTTAGATCTGAAATTATTATTGGAGTTGGATAGTTTATGTTTTCCAGCCTTGCCGACAAGCTGCAAAATACCCTTAAACAACTAAGGGGAAAAGGCAAATTAAATGAAAAAGATGTTGACATGGCGATGCGCCAGATTAAACTGGCCCTGCTCGAAGCCGATGTTAACTTCAAAGTGGTCAAGGATTTTGTGGCAGCGACCAGGGAAAGAGCAGTCGGCCAGGAAGTGATGAACAGCCTTACTCCCGGTCAGCAGGTTGTAAAAATTGTTAATGAAGAGATGACCAGGTTGATGGGCGAGAAGCAAAGCGGGCTTGATTTTTCCGGCAAAACACCTTCAGCGATCATGATGGTAGGCCTGCAGGGTTCCGGGAAAACGACCACAGTCGTTAAGCTTGCTGCTCACCTGCGTAAAGAGGGCAAAAATCCGCTTTTGGTTGCTGCAGATATTTACAGGCCCGGTGCAGTTAAGCAGCTGCAGGTTTTAAGTGAGTCAGCAGGAGAAATATGCTACAGCAATGAAGAAGCGGATCCGGTTGATATTTGCCGGGAAGGACTGGATCTTGCTGAGCGTGAAAATTATGACCCGGTTATTTTCGATACTGCAGGACGCCTGCACTTAGATGAAGATATGATGTCGGAGATTACGGCTGTTAAAAATGCGCTTAATCCCCGGGAAGTTCTGCTGGTAGTTGATGCGATGACCGGTCAGGACGCTGTAAATGCTGCAGATGCTTTTAATAAAGCTGTTGGACTAAGCGGTATTATTTTGACTAAACTCGATGGCGATACCCGTGGCGGGGCTGCACTGTCTGTGCGTGCTGTAACCGGCTGTCCTGTTAAATTCGTTGGTGTCGGTGAGAAGGTAGAAGCCCTGGAGCCTTTTTATCCCGATCGTATGGCTTCCAGGATACTGGGCATGGGAGATGTCCTAACGCTCATTGAAAAAGCGGAAGCTTCTGTTGATCAAAATAAAGCCAGGGAAATGGAACAAAAATTGCGCAAGCAGCAATTTACGCTTGAAGATTTTAAAGATCAACTCGGGCAGCTGCGCAGTATGGGGTCTTTGGATGAAATTCTTAATATGATTCCCGGGGGCGGAAATATCCCCAGGGAAGTCAGGCAGATGTCTTTAAATGAAGATAATTTCAAAAGAGTAGAGGCTATTATCGGGTCGATGACCAAACAAGAAAAACAAGATCCGTCAGTTATCAACAGCAGCCGCAGGCGCCGCATAGCAATGGGAAGCGGTACAGCAGTGCAGGATGTAAACCGCCTGCTAAACCAGTTCGGACAGATGCAGAAAATGTTTAAGCAAATGGGTTCAATTGATAAAAAGGGAGCCATGAAAAAGCTTAAAAAAGGGAAAAAAGGTTTTCCATTTTAGAAAACAACCCGGATATTAATGCCGGTTGATCATACAGGATATAAAGCTATCAAACTTTGTAAGGATTTATTAAAACGGAGGTGACATAATTGGCAGTAAGAATCAGGTTAAAAAGAATGGGCGCTAAAAAGAAACCTTTTTACCGCATCGTGGTGGCAGATTCACGTTATCCCAGGGATGGACGTTTTATCGAGGAAATTGGTTACTATAACCCTACCACCAAACCGACCACTTTTGAAGTGGATGCAGAAAAGGTACAGCAGTGGCTTTTAAAAGGGGCCAGGCCTTCTGATACAGTAAAGGCGCTTTTTGAAAGAGCCGGTCTGAGTAAGTAGCCCTGCAGGGAGGTTGGTATCTATGAAGCAGCTTTTGGAACATATCGCAAAAGGACTGGTTGATTATCCTGACCAGGTTGAAGTAAAACAGGTTGAAAGTGAGCGCTTAATAATTCTTGAGCTGAAAGTTGCCCCCGATGATATGGGGAAAGTGATTGGCAAACAGGGCCGCATAGCCAAGGCAGTCAGGACGGTAATTAATGCTGCTGCTGTTAAAGAAAATAAGCGGGTTGTTGTAGAAATTGTTCAGTGAAAAGCACGATGCAGTTATCGGTAAAGTACTTTCTCCTCACGGCGTAATGGGGCTGGTGAAAGTATTGCCTTTAAGTGATCATCCTGAAAGAGTTAGCCTGCTGGAGGAAGTTGAGCTTCTCTTCGGTTCCGAACGTCGGACAGCGCAGGTCGAACAGGCCTCGGTTTTCGGCAGGTTTTGGCTGATTAAATTTCGCGAGATCGCGAACCGGGAAGATGCAGCCGGTATAAGGGACAACCTGGTGATAATCCCAAAAGAAGAAAGATTGTCTCTTCCGGAAGACAGTTTCTATCATGATCAACTGGTAGGACTCAAGGTTTACACGTCGCAGTCTTGTGTGTTGGGAATCATTACGGATATAATCAGAACCGGCGGACATGATCTTTTTGTTATCGAACAGCATGATCGGGAAGGTAAAAGTCATTTGGTCCCGGCAATTAAGAATTTTATTAAAAAGGTAGATTTAAAGGCAGGGTCAATTACTGTTGATTTGCCGGAAGGCCTGCTGGAACTGTAAGGGAGCCGTTAGAGGATGAAGATTGACCTGGTCACAATATTCCCCGGTATACTTGATGGGCCGTTCAGGGAAAGCATGATAAAAAGAGCAGTTGATAAAGGTTTGGTCGAGATAAACTTAGTTGACCTGCGTTTTTATACCCATGACCGGCACCGTCAGGTTGATGATACTCCTTATGGTGGAGGATGCGGCATGATATTAAAGCCGGAACCGCTTTTTGAAGCAGTTGAAGATCTAAAAAACAGGTCGGGGCATGAAAGTTCATGCGTAATACTAATGACACCACAGGGGCGCAGGTTTGATCAAGAAGCTGCAGGGAAGCTTTCAGAAAAAGATCATTTAATCCTGATTTGCGGTCGCTACGAAGGGGTTGATGAAAGAGTTCGTATTTCCATGGT
>PWSG01000105.1 GCA_003564055.1 Syntrophomonadaceae bacterium | reverse complement strand
GTCGGCTAAGACGGCTTTTATCGCCGCATAAAGTTCTTCTTTTTCGGCGCGGCTTAAGGTGCCGGCCTGCCTGCAGGGGTTAATGCTGCAGCGGTAAAGACATTCATCTGTATAAATGTTGCCCATCCCTGCAGCAAAGCTTTGATCGAGCAGCAGGGCTTTCAGTTTGGTGCGCTGTCGTTTGTCGAGCAGTTCTATAAATCTTTTAAGGTCAACTTCTTCCAGGATGTCGGGACCAATACGTTTTAAAACTCTTAATTCAAGCTCTTCCCGGTCTGCGACAAGCCAAAGCCTTCCGAAGCGCCGCATATCAAAATAGTGCAGGGCTGACGAGTCTTTAAAAGGCATGGAAACACGCAGGAACCTTTCTTCTGCCGACTGACCGTCCGCAGCATAAGCAAGGTTGCCGGTCATCCGCAGGTGAACGGTCAATATGCCCTGATCAAGATTGATAAATAGATATTTGCCCCTGCGGGTCAGTGTCTCTACAGTTCTGTCTTTCAGCGCAGCCGTAAATTCTTCTGGAGCAGGATAGGCGATAGTAGAAGGCATATACAGAAGCGGTTCTGCGAAAGTTTTACCCTTGATCAGCGGATCCAGTTCGCGACGGATTGTTTCTACTTCAGGCAGTTCGGGCAATTTATATCTCCATTTCATCAAGTTTCCAGGCACGGCACGCCTTGCTCCTACGCTTTATTTGCTTATTTACCTGCCGCAAGATTAGCTTCTATGTTTTTTCTTCTGAATCCTGAATATTAAATCCCGTCCTTTAAAGTTTTTTCAGCTCTTCCCAGTTAAAGCCCTGCTTGAGATCGACCTGGAGGGGAACAGACAGGTCAGAGGCCTGTTCCATTTCACGCTGGACAAGGGGAGCGAAAAAATCAATTTCCGAAGAATCTATTTCAAAAAGCAGTTCATCATGGATTTGCAGCAGCATGGCCGCTTTAAAACCGCCTTCTTCAATTAGATTAGCTATTTTTAACATCGCCAGCTTAAGGATATCGGCTGCAGATCCCTGGATAGGAGTATTTAAAGCCATTCTTTCAGCAAAACTACGGATATTATGGTTCGAAGAATTAATCTCCGGCAAATAGCGCCTGCGGTTAAAAATTGTAGTCACATAACCCTGTTCGCGGGCCCGGGATATAATTTTATCCATGTACTCCCTGACTCCGCTGTAACGTTCAAAATAGCTGTCTATATATGCCTTGGCTTCAGCACGGGGTATTTTCAGATTCTGGGCAAGGCCGTAATCGCTTGAACCATAGATAATACCGAAATTGACAGCTTTTGCTTTTTCACGCATCAGCGCTGTAACCTCTTCCAGGTTTATATTGTTAACCTCTGCTGCAGTGCGGCGGTGAATATCTTCTCCGCTATTAAAAGCTTCGACCAGGATTGGGTCCTGTGAAAGGTGAGCTAAAATGCGCAATTCTACCTGGGAGTAATCGGCGGCAAAGAAAACTTTGCCTTTCGCAGATGGAATAAAAGCGCGCCTGATACGCCTGCCTTCTTCAAGGCGGATTGGTATGTTCTGCAAATTGGGATCACTGCTGCTGAGGCGACCGGTCGCTGTGGCTGCCTGGTTAAAGGTTGTGTAAATTTTTTGCCTTTTGGGATCAACGAGCTCAATCAGACCCGACAGGTAGGTTCCTTCCAGCTTGGCAAGCTGCCGGTAGTGAAGCAGAAGGGCTGCTATTTCATGATGGTAGGAAAGCTCTTCCAAAACCTTTGCATCGGTTGATCGGCCGGTCTTGGTTTTGCGTACTTCGGGCAGTTTAAGCTTGTCAAAAAGTATTTTTGAGAGCTGCTGCGGTGAATTAAGGTTAAATTCTTCACCGGCCTGCATATAGATTTTTCCTTCCAGCTCTTTTAAGCGGCTGCGTATTTCCGCCGCTAAATCCTGCAGGTAATCAGTATCAACAGCCATACCCTGTTCTTCCATGCGAGCGAGGACTGCAGCCAGGGGCATCTCAATATCTTTTAAAAGCGCTTCCAGTTCCTGTTCCTTTAACTCTTTCTCCAGGGCGCTGCGAAGTGGGAAAAGCTGCCTGGCCTCTTCAGATAAACGCAGTGCACATTTTTCAAAATCAGGCTGCTCATTTTTCTTTACAGGCGACCGCTCAATATCTACTCCAAGGTAATTTTGCAGTAAATCCGGCAGGCCGTAGCCGCCTTTTGCCGGATCGACAAGGTAAGCAGCCAGGTAGGTATCGAAAATAAAACTGGGCGGTTTTAAAGCGTGCTCCGCAAAAAGATGATGCCACTGTTTAACGTTATGAACCAGCAGGGCAACATTTCTTTCCCGCAGGTCAGCCAGTTTTTGCCACACATCTGCTTCTTTCCTGTCTAAAGACGCAGGGTCAAGGTAGCAGCCTTTTTCCCCGTTTAGGGCCAGGGCCAGGGCTAATACCGGCTGTCGCCAGTAGGGCCAGCCACGTTGATATTCTACAGATAGGGCAAGGGTATCTTCTTCCCCAAGATCTTCAAGCACTTTTTCCAGGTGGTCAAAGCTATTAATCCGCTCGCCTTCCGTGTTCTGCGCCGGCGGCAGGTTTCCGCCTTGCAAATGCGGTTTGATCTTGTTAACCAGGCTTTTGAATTCCAGTTCACTGAAGATCGAAAGCAGGCTTTCATAATCAGGCCTGACATGGCGGCACTTTTCCCAGTCGCAGTCTATAGGCACATCACGGCGCAGGGTGACCAGGTCACGTCCGATATAAAGTGGTTCGCGGTATTCCTGCAATTTATCTGCTGTCTTGGTTTTAAGGTTGTCTATGTTATTGTAGATTTCTTCAATCGTGCCGTACTCTTGCAAAAGATTGCGGGCGGTTTTATCACCAATCCCCGGCACACCCGGTATATTATCGGAAGCATCCCCTTTCAAGGCCTTATAATCAATTACCTGCTCGGGAGCAAGCCCGTATTTTTCTTTCAATAGAAAATGGTCATAACGCTCCATCTGGGTAATCCCTTTTTTCGTGAGCATAACAGTAACATTTTCTTCAATTAACTGCAATAAGTCGGCATCTCCCGATACAACTGTTGCTTCGTTTTTGTCATCTTTTTTGAAAAGGTCGACCAGCGTTCCGATCACATCGTCTGCTTCAAAATCTTCGACTTCAAATACGGGTATACGCATTGCCTCTAAAATCTCGCGGGTCCGCTGGACCTGTTCGCTCAGCTCAGACGGTGTCTTTTCGCGCTGTGCTTTGTAGGTTTCGTCAATCCGTACCCGAAAAGAAGGTTTCGGCGGGTCAAAAGCTACTGCGACATAGTCAGGCTGCTCTGATTCCAAAAGTTTTAGAAGCATTGTAGTGAAACCATACACTGCATTAGTGTGCTCGCCACGACGATTCTGCAGGGGTGGCAACGCATAGAACGCCCTGTAAAGAAGGCTGTTACCGTCTATAACAACCAGTTTTTTAGGTTGAACTGCTGTCAATTAACCGGCTCCTTAAGTTATCAAAACTGGCTGCTCAGGTCGGCCATCTCAATTGCAGAAAGCGCAGCCTGCCAGCCTTTATTGCCCGCTTTGCTGCCAGCCCTTTCTATAGCCTGCTCTAAAGTATCGCTTGTAATTACACCGAAAATAACTGGAACGCCGGTATCCAGACCGACGTTTGCTATGCCTTTTGAGACTTCGGCAGCAACATAGTCAAAGTGAGGAGTTGAACCGCGGATTACTGCTCCGAGGCAGATTACCGCATCGTACCGTTTGCTTTTTGCCGCTTTCATGGCCGCAAGGGGAATTTCAAATGAACCGGGGACCCAGATAGTTTCAATATT
>PWSG01000306.1 GCA_003564055.1 Syntrophomonadaceae bacterium | reverse complement strand
CGCTGCAGCAGGTTGAGGAGGTGTTCGGCGAATGAAAGAAGCAAGAGACATAATTATTCGTCCCCTGATTAGTGAAAAGTCTTCAGACCTGATGGAAAACAACAAGTATACTTTTGTTGTTTCAGGCAAGGCAAATAAAATTGAGATAAAAAAGGCCCTTGAAAGCATTTTTGATGTGCATGTGCAGTCTGTTAATACTGCAAATTATAAAGGCAAAACAAAACGCCTGGGCCGTTTTCCCGAAGGGAAACAGCCAAATTGGAAAAAGGCGGTTATTACTCTGGCCGAAGGCAGCAAACCGATCGAGCTGTTTGAAAGCCGCTAAGAAGGAGGGAGTATTAAATGGCTGTAAAACGTTTTAAACCCACTTCACCGGGGCGGCGGTTTGCCACCGTATCAACATTTGAAGAGATTACAAGGAAGGATCCTGAAAAGTCACTTTTGGCCCCTTTATCAAAAAAAGCCGGTCGTAATAATTACGGCAGGATTACGGTGCGACATCATGGTGGTGGTCATAAGCGCACCTACCGGATTATAGATTTTAAAAGGAACAAAGATGATATACCGGCAAAGGTGGCAAGTATTGAATATGATCCCAACCGTACTGCTAATATTGCCCTGCTGCACTATGCCGATGGTGAAAAGCGTTATATTCTTGCTCCGCTGGGTATTAGGGTTGGACAGTCGGTCACTTCCGGAGTAAAAGTTGAAGTCAGGCCGGGCAATGCCATGCCTCTTCGTTCGATTCCGGTTGGAACATTCGTTCATAATATCGAAATGAAGCGGGGTCACGGTGGGCAGTTGGCCCGATCAGCAGGAACAGCAGCCCAGTTGTCTGCTAAAGAAGGCGACATCGGATTTGTTCGTCTGCCTTCAGGTGAAGTCCGGCTTGTGCCCCTGGATTGCCGGGCAACAATAGGGCAGCTGGGAAATATCGAGCATGAAAATCTTACAGTAGGTAAGGCTGGCCGGTCCCGTTGGCTGGGGCAAAGGCCGACAGTGCGCGGTTCAGTAATGAATCCCTGTGATCATCCGCATGGAGGCGGTGAAGGAAGAGCGCCGATCGGGTTAAAGAGGCCGCTTACCCCCTGGGGTAAACCGACTCTCGGTTACAAAACCCGTAAAAAGAATAAAGATTCGGATCGGCTTATAATCCGCCGCCGTAAGAAGTAGCCGGCTATTTGTACTGCTTCTCCTAAAACGGGAAAGCAGTCTTTACCGGCTGAAAGGGAGGTTTTCTTAAATTGTCGCGTTCACTGAAAAAAGGGCCTTATATTGAGGCCAGTTTGAAGAAAAAAGTTGAACAGATGAACGAAAAGGGAGATAAAAAGGTTATAAAAACCTGGTCCCGCCGTTCGACCATTTTCCCTGATATGGTTGGACATACTATCGCCGTACATGACGGCCGCCGGCATGTACCGATTTTTATCAGTGAAGATATGGTCGGCCATAAGCTGGGTGAATTTGCCCCGACCCGCACTTTTAGAGGGCACGGGCACCATACCGAACGTTCTACTACCATTAAGTAGAGCAGAGGAGGCAGGATGACTGATGGAAGCAAAAGCACAGGCCCGTTACGTGCGCCTGGCGCCGCGTAAAGCCAGAGATGTTATCAATCTTATACGCAGCAAAGATATTGATGAAGCCCTGAGTATCCTTCGTTATACACCGCGCCGCGCTGCCGGGACTATAACCAAGGTTCTTAATTCGGCGATAGCTAATGCCGAGCATAATAAGGAAATGAATCGCGGCAAACTTTATGTTGACCAGGCTTTTGTAGATGAAGGCCCAACCCTGAAACGGGTGCAGCCCCGGGCCAGGGGAAGGCGTTTTCTGATTTTTAAAAGAACCAGCCACATAACGGTTGTAGTTAAAGAAAGAAAGGGGGACTAATTGTGGGACAAAAAGTTAACCCCATCGGTTTCCGGATTGGAGTAATCCGCGATTGGGATTCTCGGTGGTTTGCAGGTAAAAATTACAAGGGACTGCTCCAGGAAGATTTAGAGATCCGGAAGTATATCCAGGAAAAGCTGGAAGGTGCTTCATTATCGAGAATTGAAATTGAGCGGGCTGCAAACAACCTGCGGATTAATATCCATACCGCAAAACCGGGTATGGTTATCGGCCGTGGCGGCACCGGTGTTGAAGAGTTGCGCAAGCGGCTGGAGACAATGACAGATAAGAAAGTGCACTTAAATATTATTGAGATAAAAAAGCCGGAACTGGATGCTTTCCTGGTCGCTGAAAATGTAGCTTCACAGCTTGAACGCCGGATTGCCTTTAGAAGAGCTATGAAACAGGCAGTATTCCGGACTATGCGCAATGGAGCTAAAGGCGTCAAGATTGCCTGCAGCGGAAGGCTGGGTGGTTCTGAGATGGCTCGTGATGAAACCTATCATGAAGGAACAGTGCCCCTGCAGACGCTGCGTGCTGATATTGATTATGGTTTTATTGAAGCCAAGACAACTTATGGGCGGATTGGCGTAAAGGTCTGGATATATAAAGGCGAGATATTACCTGAAAAGCCGAGTAAGGAAGCTCCCGCGGAGGAGGTAGAAGTCGATGTTAATGCCTAAGCGGGTTAAATACCGCCGCCAGCATCGCGGCCGGATGAAAGGGCGTTCCAAGGGTGGCACAGTAGTTCAGTTTGGTGAATTTGGTCTTCAGGCTGTAGAACCTTCCTGGATTACCAGCCAGCAAATTGAATCTGCCCGTATTGCCATGACGCGGTCAATAAAAAGGGGTGGCAAAGTATGGATTCGTATTTTTCCGGATAAATCGGTTACCGAAAAACCGGCAGAAACACGAATGGGTAAAGGTAAAGGTTCCCCGGAGTACTGGGTAGCTGTTGTGAAACCGGGTCGGATCATGTTTGAACTGGCCGGGGTGAGCGAAGAAGTAGCTAAAGAAGCCATGCGTCTGGCGGCCAATAAACTACCGAATAAAACTAAGTTTGTAAGAAGAACTGAATTGGGTGGTGTTTCTGAATGAAAATCAAAGATGCACGCGAACTAAACGAAATGGAACTGGAAGAAAAAGTTAAAGAGCTGAAAGAAGAACTCTTTAATCTGCGTTTTCAGGAAGCCACTGGTCAGTTAGAAAATGTAATGCGTATTAAAGAGGTCCGCCGCAGCATTGCCCGGGTTAAAACCGTGCTCAGGGAACGGGCCCTTAGCTGAGCTTAAAGAGGAAGAAGGGAGGCCCATTGTCTTGGAAACTGGAAAAAGAAAACTACGCAGCGGCCGGGTGATTAGTGACAAGATGGATAAAACCAGGGTAGTGCTGGTGGAAAGAACAACCCGCCATCCGCTTTATGGCAAGATCATCCGCCGTTCTAAGAAGTATAAGATTCATGATGAAGCAAACGAATCCCGAGTAGGCGATATGGTTAAGATCATGGAAACCAGGCCTATTAGTAAGGATAAAAGGTGGAGCCTGGTAGAAGTTATGCAGAAATCGAAGCTTTAAATTCTTTTTGCGAATAGCCTGCTGCAAGGGGAATGAAAGGAGAGGCAGCGATGATTCAAAGCGAAACCATGTTAAATGTAGCTGACAACTCGGGAGCAAAGAGGGTCCTTTGTATAAGGGTCCTGGGAGGCTCGAAACGCAAAGCAGGTCGAATTGGCGATATAATTGTCGCTTCGGTTAAAGAAGCGACCCCGGGTGGAGTGGTGAAAAAAGGCGAAGTGGTTAGGGCCGTGATTGTACGTACAAGAAGCCGGCTTAACCGTAGAGACGGATCTCATATCCACTTCGATGAAAATGCGGCAGTAGTTATTAATGAGCAGAACAATCCGCG
>PWSG01000310.1 GCA_003564055.1 Syntrophomonadaceae bacterium | reverse complement strand
TACATGGCCCAGCAGTCTCCGGATGCTAAAACCGCATATCATGACAACTGGATCAAATGGTTGGAAAAATTTCAGTCTGAAGACCTGGTGGGATGCTGCGCCCAAACTGATGTTAAGGGTGAACGGATGAAGAGGCCTGCCGACCAAACTGATCCCGATATGTATGTGCATAAGGTGGAAGAACTTAGTGACGGCATCGTGGTGCGCGGTGCAAAGGTGCATATTTCGGAAGCTTCTATAGCCGATGAAATTTTGGTAGTGCCCACCCGCGCGCTTAAGAGCAATGAAAAAGACTATGCCTTATGTTTTGCAGTTCCCGCAGATCATGACGGAGTTAAGCAGGTGGTTCATTTTCACAACCTGCGCAAACGTGATCATTACCAGAGGGGCATAGAAATAGGTTATACGGATTCCTATGTAATTTTCGATAACTGTTTTATCCCTTGGGAGCGGGTATTTACCTGTGGTGAGCAGGACCATGGTGGTGTTTCCGCCCTGCTGTTTGCCCTTTTTCACCGCCACTCTTATTCCGGATGCAAGCCTGCCATGCTCGATTATGTAATTGGATTGGCTGCTCTTGCGGCGGAGATTAATGGCATTGAAAAAACACCGCATGTTCGCGAGATGCTATCTGAATTGATTATGACCGGCGAGCTGGGTTATGCCGCAGGTTATACATCATCTGCTCTCGGAAAGGCTGAAGTATATATTCCGGGCATGGGCTTTCTGCCTTACGGTCCCGGCAGCTGTATTCCCCATTCTATTTATGCCAATGTTGGCAGATGTCTGACCGGTGAAGCTGTATTCCACGAACAGGAAATTTTATGCAACATTGCCGGCGGGCTGCCTGCTACTTTCCCTTATGAAAAAGATTTGACCAACCCGGAAACTAAAGAACTGCTTGAAAAGTACCTGATGCGTAATCCTGATATTCCTATTGAGGAGCAGATAAAATTCTGGCTCAATTTTGTTGACTTTGCTCTTTCCGGTTCATCCGGTTCCATGCTCTATGGTGCTTATCATGGTGGTGGTTCACCGATTATGGAACAAATTGCCATTACTTCTCAGTACGATATTGAGTCAAAAAAGGATATAGTTAGAAGATTGGCCGGCATGAAGCCGAGGCAGTAATGATTTTTTAATTCATAAAAGGTGGCTGTTGAAAGTACAGCGGGCCGGCCAAGAGGGCCTGCTGTTTTTCGAACTGGGCCAGGTTGTCAAGAGCATAATCAAGCCAGCCGGCACTGGTAGGCAGCGGTGCCGTATTCCGCCTGGAATAAGGAATTTCAACAAGCGGGGTGTTTTTGGGTAGGTCTGCCAGCTTACATAGTCGGGCAAGCGCAGTTTTTAAGCCCCCAAGTTCATCGATAAGTCCGTGTTCAAGGGCTTGCTCCTTTGTGAAAAATTGCAGGCTAAAAGTTTTTAAGTCAATCAGCTGATCATGAAATAGGTTTACATTTAGCGCTGATATTTTATTTTAAGGTAGAAAGCTGCTGATTTGCTTATTGCCATAAAAGTCAGGGAATGAAATAATGATAATGTCAGGTTTTTTTGACGGCAGGGAGAAATATTATGCTCAAAGCAGTTATTTTCGATTTTGACGGGACCCTGGCTGATACAGGGCATATCCTCTATAAGGTATATGATCGGATCATTGAAAAGCACAATATGAATCCGATGCCGCGTAGTGAATTGGAGCAAATGCGATCTCTTCCAATTAGGGAAAGGTTTAGGCAGGCAGGAGTACCTCTGTTTAAGTTGCCCCGCCTGGCAGCGGATACCATAAAAATATATAGTGAGTTTATCGGTACAGCTGAGCCTTTTCCGGGGATAGAAGAGCTTATCCAAAGCTTAAAAGCGCAGGGTTATGTTTTATCTATTGTTTCTTCAAATACTTCAAGAAATATACAGAGCTTTTTAGAGGACCATGACTTAAAGCTTTTTGATCATATTTTGTGCACATCTAGCCTTTTTGGCAAACACAGGACCATTAATCAGGCGCTAAACGAGTTAGGAATTGATAATAATGAGGCTGTTTACGTGGGTGATGAACTGCGTGATATCATCTCCAGTAAAAAGATCCCGATTAGAATTATTGCCGTATCATGGGGTTACGATCACTTATCGCTGCTGCAGGAAGGCAAACCCGACTATATAGTTCACAGTCCGGATGAAATTCAAAAAGTCATAAATTTAATGACCTTCTAAACAGTGTTTGTGGCTCGTTAATACAATTTACATGCCCTGGAATGTATTTGTATAATTTGAATTTGAATATTTTCCGCTGAAGTATAGGAATCCCAAACTAATAGAAAAAACAACAGTGCCCAGCAATACCCAGCTCATGGCATAAGTGCCGGTTATATCGGCAACAAGACCGAAAATTGGCGGGGTAATTACTGTGCTGGTGCGGGGAAAAATAAGGGCAAGGCCGGTTACTACTCCGACATATTTCCTTGCTACCAGTTCGCTCACAGCTGTAAAATATATAGCTATGATCCCCATCGTACAAAACCCGAATAGAAAAGAAAAAAAGAGGATGGCATAGGGAGGAAAATGAAACCTGCTTACGATAAGACCAAAAAAGAAAATTAAACCGGAAATCAGAAGCCCCAGCAAAGATAGCCCCTTTCTTCTGTCGCCATGAAAAATCTTCTCATTTACCATTCCCCAGAAAGGCTGGCCTATAATTCCCCCAACATGAAAAACTCCCAAACCCAGGCCTGCAAAAGCAGGTGTGGTTCCAAGATCCCGGGCCAGGTAGAGGGGAAAATGGCCGGTTACAGAAGAAATACCCATGCCGAAAACTGTTCCCATTGAGAAAAGACTGAGCAGGTAACGGTTTTTTAGCAGATATTTTAAGTCTTCTTTTAATGTGGTGTTTTTGTTTTCGCCGGGGTTATTATCTCCTGCAGCAGAGTTTATTGACGGTTGATAGTAGCGGAAAATCAGAAAAGCGACTAACAGCGCAAAAGTACTGCCGAAAAGGAGTGTTGCGCGCCAGCCAATTGTTTCACCGAAATAGGGAAGCATAACAGCGCCCAAAAAACCTCCCAAACCACCACCGCCATGAACAATGCCCATGTACGAACTTCGCTTTGATGGTTCCGATAACTCGATTACACCCTTGTTTACAGAGGGTGTGATCAAACTGAAAGCAAATCCCGTAATGAAGGCTAAAGCGAGGATAAGACCGTAAAAAGGTGAAAAAGAGTGAAGGATCATCATTAGTCCGACCACAAAGACACCTAAAACCAGGCCTCGTTTTGTGCCCAGGTAATCGGCGATCCGCCCGCTGTAAACGGCAACCAGCACAGCGCTCAAAAAGTAAAAACTTGAGTAAAGCCCTACCTGCGCTCTGCTGATCTGAAATTCATCCTGGACGAGGGGAAGCAGGGCTTTGAAGCCCTGGATATTGGCAAAGACGGCTATATAGGCCATAGATATTATAATCAATATGGCAAGGTTGCTTTGGTTCCATCTTTTTCGGGATGTTTTCGTCATCTGTGCGGCACGCCCTCTAAATTGATTTTTTAATCTTAATATTTATCGGTTTTAGGCAGTTAATAGATGTCCTGATTTAAAACCTTCGTTTATTTTACAGGCTTTGGTCATTAATCTCAAGAATTCTTTACTTCCTTAATTCAACTTTCCCCTGCTGTTGGTTTAAGCTATAATCAGCACATGGGAGTGAATTTATTTGAATCAGCTGGTTATTTCCCGCATTTTAAACAGTGAGCAGCTTGATTTTATGAAGTTTAAGCTGGAATTAATCCTGTCCGAAAAAGGAGTCAGGGTGGACCACCCTG
>PWSG01000005.1 GCA_003564055.1 Syntrophomonadaceae bacterium | reverse complement strand
TCTGGGTAAGATTCGCTTCCACGATTATGCCGCCGCTTATGACCTTTATGACCTTCCCAACCTAAGCGTGTTCAAGGAGCAGATATCTCTTTTAAAAGAATTCCTGGCCGGTGCTACACCTGATGCTGACCAGCAAAAAGATACCGATTTTCTACTTTCCCTGGGCGAAATGTTTACCCTGGTTGTTTACGGGCAGCTCATTTTAGAAAATGCAAAAATTTACAAACTGGATGAAGCGCTTGTTGATCAAATCTTTGATTTCATGGTTCGCGATTTCTCTGAGTTTGCCCTGACCCTTTACAGCAAGCCGAGCACCAGTGATGCTCAGATGGAGTACCTGCGGAAGATGATCAAAAAACCGGCCGTTGACAGCGACCGCTTTAAAAAAGTTTGGCAAGATCATGTTTTAGCTTTAAAAGATACCTACGAAATGAAGCCTTAAGGCCCAGAACTGCCGATATATAATAAAGGGGACACTTTTTAAATAATTGGTGTCCCCTTTATAATTGGGTCTCCTGTACAATGAATATGCAGGTTAGATATTTTTAAGCCTGCCAATCAGGCTTCAGGGTCGGCCAGCAGCAGCTCACTTAAAGAACAGGGCTCGAGACCGCGCGCCCTCAGTCCTGTTAATATGGACGGAAGGGCTGCAATGTCATTTTCTGTAAAATGGAGCAGGATAATACTACCGCCCCTGGCGTTATCCAAAACATGCTGCGTTATCCTTTCAGGAGTCGATACTTCATTACGCAAAGCGTAAACCAGCTCTACATCCCAGAGGATGGTGAACATTCCCTTTTCACCAATAATTTCCATCAAGCGCTGTTTTTGGTTGCTTTGGGTGGAAGTAAAACCGTCCATACCTGGAGGACGGAAAAAAAGTGTTTTGTAAGCAAACCCTAAAGCTTCTTCTACAGATTCTTCCCAGCGGATTAATTCTTCTTTTACCTTTTCCTCGGAAATTGTAGTTAAAAAGGCATGGCTGTAAGTATGGTTGCCCAATTCATGGCCTTCCTTGACAGCACGCTGCCAGGCCTCTGGTTCCCGTTCAACCCAGGAGCCCATTGGGAAAAGAGTGGCCTTAACATTGTGATTTTTGAGATGATCGAGTGTTTTGTGCATTAGGTCTGCACTTGTACCGTCATCTATGGTTATTGCAACTTTATTGATTTCACGGTTTCCGTGTTCTATGACTGTTGAAGAACGAAGCATCTTATTTTCTTCTCGCAGCCTTTTATTTTCTTCATAAAGATCATCATGAAGCTGCCAGAGCATTTTGTTTTCTTCTTCAACCTGGCCTAACCGTTCTTCAAGCGAGTTTAGCTTTGCCTGCAGGGTCTGCACTGCCATGTACTGACTAAGGCTGAAAACAGCCAGGGCAGCAACGGCTGCAAGCAAAAACAAGAAGATAAAGATTCGTAATGAGCTCTTTTTTTTAGGTTGCCTTGAACGGTTGTAATACTGTTTTTGCATAGGCAGCCCCTTCTGGTAAAAAATGATGGCTATTCCCATTTATCTGTTAATATGTTAACCTACTTAAAAAGATAAAACAATAGGTTCTTATAAAATACGGAAAGGGAAGTGAAACATATTGAAAACCCTGTTGGCAGTTGCAGCCAGTCCCAGGCGAAATGGTAACAGTGAGACATTGCTGAAAGAGTTTGCCCGATCGGCGGAAGATTCTGGATGGACAGTAGATATGCTGCAGGTAAACGATTTGAAGTTCAGGGCCTGCCAGGCCTGCGATGCCTGTGCAAAAGACGGAAAATGTATTCTCAATGATGACATGCAGGATGTATACCCGAGAATAATAAATGCAGATGCTCTGGTTATTGCCAGTCCGGTAACCTTTGGTTCCATGAATGCCCAGCTAAAAATGTTTATTGATCGTTTTCAGTGCTGGTGGAACGCCAAGTATAATCTTGAAAAACCTTTTGTACTCGAGGAAGAAAACCGCCAGGGGTTTTTTATCTGTGTCGGGGCTCTGAAACGGAAGCGGTATTGCGAAAACGCGGAAGAGATAATCAAGGTTTATTTCCATAATATTAACCATAAACTCGCAGGCAGCTTGTTCTTCCGCGGTTACGACGAAAAAGGAGCAATTCTTAAAGATCCGGATGCCCTGGCCGAAACCTATCAGGCCGGCAAAGATTTCATCGCCAAAATCGAAGTCCAGTAGGGCACGGTGCTGCCGTGCCCGCTTATTTGTATGATAGTTTGTTTAGCTCTGCTTCTGCGTAAACTCGAGCCCATCGCTGCCTTTAACCAGGGTTACTATTTCTTTAGGTGTAATATCACCGCTGATAATCCTGCGTGACAGCGGGGTTTCCACTTCATTTTGAATTACCCGCTTTAGCGGCCTGGCACCGAAGGCGGGGTCGTAACCTTTTTCGGCCAGGTAGGAAGCCACGTCGTCGTTCCATTCCAGGGTCAAATCGGCGCTAGAGGCCAGCCGCTCAGACAATCTCTTCAGCAGCAGGATAGCAATTTCCTTGACCTGTTCGCGCTCTAAAGCCCTGAAGACGATGTTTTCATCAACCCTGTTCAGGAATTCCGGGCGGAAATGCTGTCTTAAGAGACCAAGCACGGTTTCTTTCATGCGTTCATATTCGCCGCCTTTCTCGTGAAAGGAGAGAATTTCCTGGCTGCCAATATTTGAGGTCATGATCACGATCGTATTCCTGAAATCGACAGTGCGCCCTTTACCGTCAGTTAGTCTGCCGTCGTCTAAAATTTGCAGCATTGAGTTAAAAACATCCTGGTGTGCTTTTTCCACCTCGTCAAAAAGCACAACGCTGTATGGTTTACGCCTGACCAGCTCGGTTAGCTGACCACCCTCGTCATAGCCAACATATCCTGGCGGGGCCCCGATTAAACGGGCCACTGTGTGTTTCTCCATGTACTCGGACATGTCCAGGCGGATCATGTTGCGTTCATCATCGAAGAGGGCCTGGGCCAGGGTGCGAGCCAGCTCGGTTTTGCCAACCCCGGTCGGACCGAGAAAGATAAAACTGCCCACCGGACGATTCGGGTCTTTAATCCCGCTGCGCGCTCTTAAAACGGCATCGGCTACAGCGCTGACTGCTTCATCCTGCCCAATGACACGCTCGTGCAGGATATCTTCCAGGCGGATTAACTTTTCACGTTCACCTTCCAGCAGCCTGCTAACAGGTATTCCGGTCCAGCGACTGACAACCCGGGCAATTTCTGTTTCACTTACTTCCTCGTTTAAAAGCATATTTTCTTTCTGCTTGCCGGCCAGATGCTCTTCTTCCGACTGCAGTCCCAGTTCAAGGTCGTTTAAGCGTCCGTATTTTAACTCAGCAGCCCTGTTAAGGTCATATTCCCGTTCCGCTTTTTCTATTTCAGTGCGCACCTCGTCGATTTCACGCTTGATGTCGCGTACTCTTTGGATAGACTGTTTTTCAGTCTGCCACTGTGTTTTCATGGCGTCTGCTTCCGAGCGCAGTTCAGCCAGTTCATGCTGCAGTTTCTCAAGCCTTTCCTGCGAAGCGGGGTCTTTTTCTTTTTTCAAAGCAGCTTCTTCTATTTCAAGCTGCATAACCCGGCGGGTTATCTCATCTAATGCAGCCGGCATGCTATCGATCTGGGTGCGCAGGTGGGCTGCCGCTTCATCGACCAAATCGATAGCCTTGTCGGGAAGAAAACGGTCGCTGATATAACGATCGGAAAGAGTAGCTGCCGCAATAAGGGCGCTGTCCTGGATGCGAACTCCATGGTGCACCTCGTAACGTTCTTTCAGACCGCGTAAAATTGAAATGGTATCTTCCAGGGACGGCTGATCAATC
>PWSG01000022.1 GCA_003564055.1 Syntrophomonadaceae bacterium | reverse complement strand
GATGACGAGACAATCCGGACAAAGCATTTTGTATCGTCGGATGATGCGACACACGCGATGCCGGTTAAACAGGTAGAGCGAGACGGCCAAAACCTTCGGCCGGATATGGTATAGGGCGCTCAAAACCTCTTTCATGTCTGCGCCGGCCAGTGTTTCCAGCGTTTGCCATGTCCAGCCGGCCGCATCGGCCACGGCCCCCAGATACCCGGCGGCCAGGTTGGTATGCGAATAGGAGGCATTCGCCGCCAAAAATAATATGCGTCGATCATTCATCGTGGTTCATTACGACAACGGCTACCCAAACCATTATGGCATTCTCCAAGGATTTTTTCAAACCGGATCGGCCGCGCCAAGACTGAAGACCGCAGACTGCAGACCACAGACCGTAGCCCCGGTCGCGTACTGATATAGGTTGTCACTTTGGCTGACAGAAAAGGAGGTCGAAGTGAGCGGCAGCATAAGCTATAGTGAGGCGTTCAAGCGTCAAGTGGTCGACGAGCTGGGTCGGGGGAAGCATCGGTCGATTGAAGCAGCGAGGCGTGCCTACGGCATCAAGGGCGCGCCAACAGTATACACATGGGTACGCAAATACGGAAGCGAGGATTTGCTGCCAAAACGCGTAAAGGTTGAAACATTGAAAGAACGAGACGAGTTAAAGGAAGCGCGCAAGCGGATCCGGGATCTGGAGTGTGCGGTAGCGAATGCGCATATGGACTATTGCCTTGAAAAGGGTTATTTGCAGGCTGCGTGTGATCGTTTGGGCGAGGACATGGATGCCTTTAAAAAAAGTTCGCTATGACGCTGTCCGATACGCGCAGAACTGTAAAGGGGTGATTCGATTGAATAAATCCAAGCTGTGTAAGCGTGCGGGGATGACTCGTCAGAACTTTTACAAGGCTCGCAGAGTACGCCAGCGCAAGCAGGTGGATGAGCGCCTGGTAAAGGCTTTGGTGAAAGCAGAGCGTGCATTGCAGCCCCGGCTGGGCGGGGTGAAGTTGCATTTCCTGCTTCGTGATCGGTTACAGATTGAGGGCGTGAAGTTTGGCCGGGATTGTTTTTTTGACGTTCTGAGGAATCAAGGTCTTCTTTTGGACCCACTTCCGAAAGCGCCGCGCACAACCAACAGCGCACACAATCTGCCCGTATTCACCAATCTGATCAAAGAGATGGAGCCAAGCGGACCTAACCAAGTGTGGATCAGTGACATAACTTACATTCGGACCCGTGAGGATTTCGTCTATTTGAGCCTGGTTACTGACAAGTACTCGCGCAAGGTTGTCGGTTATTACCTGGCCAAGACGTTGACAGCGCAGGATACACTCCGCGCGCTCGACATGGCCTTAAAGGGGCTTCGCCAGGGAGTAAGGCCGATCCATCACTCTGACCGCGGCTGCCAGTATTGCAGCCATGAATATGTTGAACGCCTGACTGGCAACGGACTGAAGATTAGCATGACGGAGCAAGATCATTGCGCCGAAAACGCCATGGCCGAGCGGGTCAACGGCATACTCAAGCAGGAGTATTTTCTTAAGAATGAATTTCGCAGTGTGGCCCAGGCGCGAGTGGCTGTAGATGAGGCGGTGCGCTTGTATAACACACGACGGCCCCACCGCTCGCTGAAACTACAAACGCCGGAACAGGTACACAGCCAAGCTGCATAAAAATTTTTACCCCCTCCGGAGGGGGTGAAGCAACCCAGCATAACGGGAACTCAAAACAAAAGTGATAACTGAAAAAAGTGACAACTTTAAATCAGGACTTGACCGCGTGCGGCTATACGGACATCAGAAATTAGCCGCGGCTGATAAGCTGTGGATCGGCGTGACGGTTATGGCAGAAATCTGTCATCAGCATTCCCGTAGTTTATTCCCCAAAGCGTAACCGTCCGCAAAACAAAAAAGACGCTTCCGGTTTTTTTGAGGGGTGGGCGATTGGATATCGTGCATGACGCCACTCTGAAGGACTTCGCGTAAGCGTATCCAAGAATGGCGAGTAAGAGTCCGGAACAGCTTAAACCCCTGAACTCTGAACACTTTCAGCTAAGCTGCCTAGTAGTTTTCAACCCACACTTCGAAGTGAGCCTGCGGATGATTGCAGACCGGACAGATTTTAGCGGCAGCGTCAACATTTTCGAAAACCGCACCGCAGTTGCGGCATTTCCAGGCGGTTGGCGATGGTTTTTTGAACACCGTGTTCTGGCGCACGTTTTCCAAAAGTTTGCGGTAGCGCCGTTCATGATATTCTTCGACTTTCATCACGTTGCGGAACGTTGCGGCAACTTGAGGGAATCCTTCCTCGTCGGCGATCTTGGCGGCATCCGGATACAAACGACCCCATTCCTCGGCTTCACCCTCGGCGGCTGCCAGTAGGTTGGCTTCGGTGTTTCCCGCCGGGCCGCAAGGATATTCCGCGGTGACGGTTGCCGAATCGCCTTGCAAAAGATTGAAAAATAATTTGGCGTGTTCTTTTTCGTTGTCCGCAGTCTCGCTGAATAAGGCGGCAATTTGTTCGTAGCCTTCCTTTTTCGCAATGCTGGCGGCAAAAGTATATCGAGTGCGCGCCTGCGATTCTCCGGCGAATGCCGTTAATACTGCCTGTTCTGTGCGACTGCCTTTGAATTCCATGATTCCGTTCCTTTTCTCTCGTGTTCCCAAAATCGTGTTCGTTGATATGATATCGTTTCGATAAAAGGCGAAATATTATACGATTCGTTGAGGTATGTCCAGAGAGTAAATGTGGACCCTGAAGTTTTGCCAGAAGCATTTTGCCAAGCCTACGTGTTCGTTTGCGGCGAAGCCATAATGCACCGCCAGAGAGATATTTTGTGTGTCCCTATTCTGACCTTGGGTCAGCTATCCCCGTGCTGGGTCGCGAGGCGGCGCAGGAACGAACGGTCCAGGGCATCTTTGGCGCGATGCGTCTGTTTGGTTTTCCAAAGCAACCCGATCGATGCAAACGGGATGGATACGCCGTCAAGATCCCGCCAGGCAATCAAATTGGCGGCTTCTTTGTAATCAATGCCACAAGCCGTTCCCATTAAGTCAATGGTGATTTCGTCATTGATCCGGACAACGTTATATGTTTTCACATCCGAATCGTCAACCTCTTTTGCGGCGCCATCCGGCAACGACATAAGCGCTTTACGCACGCGCGCGATATTCGTGGGCGCCGAATCGACCAACAAGTCAATATCCATCGTTCCACGGGCGAGTCCCATTTCGATCAATGCCATGCCGCCCAAGACGATATAATGAACTTCGTGATCGTTTAGGCTCCGGCAGACGCGAATCAGGTCTTCACGCGTAGGCGGCCTTACCGACTCTTGATCGACATTTTCATTTGCCGCCATACCTCTGCCTCCGCGTGCGTTTTGAATCGAAAGACGCCCTTGGGCCAGGAAATCCTGCCGGAACCCAGGTCGTTGGCCAGTTGTTGAATAGCATAGCCGGACTTAGCGTCGGGTGCGGCACACCGGCGGGTTCCCACCACCTTGGCGCCTGGCGGCAAATCATCCCATTGTTCGGATGTTGTCCGCATCCGGTTTGCCGGTGTCCTTGTGTTCGCAACGCCAGGGTCGATGTCTCTGCGCTTATTCATTGAAGATACAATAGCAGGATCAATTCGATCCCGCAATGAAATTGTTGGGGGGTGTCCTTTTTGTGGCGCTTTTTTTCTTGAGAAAGCATAGGGACAGCCACTTTCCAGTTTCAGCGGACAGTGGAGATTATGGATGTCATTTGCCTTGGCGTGCGGCGGGCGAACCTGCCGCCGTGAATTCAATATCCCCGTCTGTTTGCAATCCTCGTTCCGAT
>PWSG01000328.1 GCA_003564055.1 Syntrophomonadaceae bacterium | reverse complement strand
TTTATTTTGCTGCAAATTTATGGGATACTTTATATAATTTATGGATTGCGGTCATGAAAAGCATTTTGGGCGGCATTGTCCATTTCCTTCGCAATGTATTTATGCTTTTATTTAAGTTTGACTACAGTGCTCGAGGGGATGAGAGGTTTCAGAGGTATAGCATATCGAACATTGATTTTGATTTATACATTGTCTTGATAGTAATTGGCGTTATACTTGCTGCCAGCCTGCTATTTATTTTATAGATTTGCAGGTGTAATTTAAGATTAACCGGAGGCTTAAGTTATGGAGTTTTTTTATCCTCAACCGATCATTGCCGTAATTGTTCCTGTTATCGGGGCACTAATTATTCGTTTTCTTGATGAGGAGCAGGCTCGTGAGCGCAATATAGTATCCCTGGTATCGATTGGGATTGTTTTTGTGGCGGTGGCGAGTATGTTACCGGCGGTGCTGGCCGGGAAAGTGATCGAGTTAAGGATGGTTGAGTTTTTTGACGGTCTTGGCATTTACTTTAAAATTGATGCTCTGGGCATGGTATTTGGGCTGGTTTCATCGACCCTGTGGGTATTTGCCACTGTTTATTCGATTGGGTATATGGACCACGAACATGATCGCGGCAACTATTTTGTATTTTTTGTTCTTTCCTGCAGTGCTGCGATGGGAGTTGCATTTGCCGGCAATCTTTTTACGCTTTACATATTTTATGAGTATTTAGCTATCTGCACCTATCCGCTGGTTGTCCATGCCGGGACGGCCGAAGCGTCGAGGGCGGGGATTAAATATATCAGTTACAGCCTGGGCGGCGGTGCGCTGGTATTTATTTCGATATTTATGATCCACGATCTTGTTGGCACGCTTGATTTTATGCCCGGGGGGATCTTAGGTGATGTCGGAGCCGGTGGCAGGACCCTTGTGATGGTTATATTTATTCTTCTTATTGCCGGTTTTGGGACCAAGGCGGCGATAATGCCCCTTCATTCCTGGCTGCCCGGGGCCATGGTTGCTCCCACCCCGGTCAGTGCCCTGCTTCACGCGGTAGCTATTGTTAAAGCGGGTGTATTTGGGACCGCGCGAGTATTTTTCTCTATTTTTGGCCGTGAGCTTTTAGTTGACATGAACATGATAATCGGTATTTTAGCTGTTTTTGTTTGTTTTACGATCATAGTTGGTTCCTTTATGGCCATTAAGCAGACGGTGCTTAAACTAAGGCTTGCATATTCGACCATTGGGCAGCTTGGTTATATTACCTTAGGAGTTTTACTGCTTACCCCGGCAGGAGTTTTAGGCGGTCTTGTCCATATTATTAACCATGCTGTTTTAAAGATCACTCTCTTTTTCTGTGCCGGGATGATCATTACAGTTACCGGCAAGAAGAACTTAGATCAGTTAAACGGGGTTGGCAGGCAGATGCCTCTTACCATGCTGGCTTTCAGTGTCGGGGCGCTTGGTTTAATGGGTGTGATGCCGATTGCCGGTTATATCAGCAAGTACTACATTTTAACCGGCAGTCTTGATGCGGGCATGCCTGTTTTTGCCTATGTTTTGCTGGGCAGCACCTTACTTAATGCTATTTACTACCTGCCGATTATCGTTAACGCCTTTTTTAAGGCAGGCGAATTTGAGAAGCAGCCCGGTTACGAGGCGCCGCTTACCATGCTGGTGCCGACTATTGCGCTTGCGGTTTTAGGCATTCTTTTCGGACTTTTTGCTAATTACACGACCATTCCGTTTATCGAGGCTGTTTTAAAAACAATCTTTTAGCCTTTAAGGGAGGGAATTAGATGGCTCAGGCAGATCTTGTTTTTTCAATAATCCCGGCCATAATTGTTTTGATTCCGCTGCTGGGCTCCGGTGGGGCGATGTTAATGGACCGCTACCGCCCGGGTTTGCGCAACCATGTTGTTATAGCCGCTGTAGCGATTCCCTTCCTGATGGCAATTTTAATGTATCCTGCGGTAGCCAGGGGCGAGATTTACTATCTTTATTTAAACATACTTCCTCCCACGGGCATGGAATTCAGGGTTGATACCCTTTCGATATACATGGCGTTACTGTTTGGTTTTTTCAGTGTGGTTTTAGCTGTTTACAGCCTGGGTTATTTTAAAGACAAGGAAGAGGGCAGGGTATTTTTCTACTTCCTGCTGCCTGTTATTGCCGGGGCTTTGGGGGTTGTTTTAAGCGGCAATATATTTACCCTCTTTTTATTTTTCGAGTTCATGTCGCTGATGTTTTTCCCGCTGGTAGCTTACAAGGCGACGCCTGAAGCGCATGCTGCCGGTTTGAAATTTTTCTTTATGACCATCATTGCCGGGGTATCTTTTTTCTGGGCCATGGTGATTACCTATAACGCGACGGGGGATCTTTCTTTTGGTTCGGGAGGATTAATAACTGCAGCTTCTCCGCTGCTTTTGGTGGCCTTTATCTGTTTTATGATTACTTTTGGCATTAAAGCGGCTCTTGTCCCGCTTCATTTCTGGATGCCCGATGCCTATGCTGCGGCGACATCTCCGGCTGCGGCTCTTTCCTCGGCGATTATGCTAAAAACGGGGGTATTTGGTTTAATCCGCGTGTTTCATGACATTTTCGGTCTTTCCTTTATTGCGGAAGCCGGCTGGAACAATATTTTACTGGTCTTATCTTTAATCTCTATTCTTTACGGGTCAATCTGTGCTTTTGCCCAGGATGATTTTAACCGCCGGCTGGCTTATTCAGGTGTTGCCCAGGTTGGCTATATGCTCCTTGGCATCTCGCTTTTAACCAGCCAGGCCATGGTTGGGGCTGTTTACCATGTTATGGCCCATGCTTTTATGAAGGGCTGCATGTTTTTATGTGCCGGGGTTATCTATGTTAATACCGGTAAAGTAAAGATAAGTGAGATGAGAGGTGTTGGGATGCAGATGCCGGTGACCATGCTCGCCTTTACCATTTCTGCGGTAAGTGCGGTAGGCATCCCGCCCTTTAACATATTTGTCAGCAAGTGGCATTTAGGCTTAGGCGCTTTCCAGGCCGAGATGCCGGTTTTAATTGGTTTGCTGCTGCTTAGCAGCATGCTAAATGCCGCCTATTATTTTCCGATTTCGATCAATGCATTCCTGGGCTGCCGGGAGCTTAAAAACATCGAGCGCAAGAGGCTGCGTCTGCAGCCACTGCGGATGGTGCCGGTAATGATCTTGGCGATTGGCGCTTTTATCTTTACCCTGGCGCCGGTGAACTGGCCGTTAAACCTGGCCCGGGCGGTAGCGCAGATTTTCTTTTAAGTCAGGCGCATTTGTCGTTACAGTGAAAGGCAAAAAGCTAAGCTGTGTCTGCGGAAGCGGTTTGGTTAGCAACATATTTTAGATCAGCAATGCTCTCCGGAGGTGAGTAGAGGTGGAACAAGAAGTGGTTAAAAGTATACTGCCGGCGATAATTATATTTGTGCCTATTTTATCCGGCCTGGCCCTATTTTTAATGCCTGAGAAATTGTACCCCTACAAGGAAAAAATTTGCATTGGGGTAACGGGCCTGTTTTTTCTGCTTGTTTTAAGCATGTATCCTGCGATCAGCGAAGGGAAGATATTACTTGGCCTGTTTCAGTATTTTTCCTTTCCGCTGGCCATTACCTTTAAGGTTGACGCGGTTACCTTCTTCTTAGGGGTCTTCTTTTCCTTTGTCTGGTTTATGACTGCCTGTTTTTCGCCGGGTTACATGAGCCACGGGCACAAAAAAGAGCGCTATTATGCTTTCTTTTTAATGGCCGAGGGCGGCTGTATGGGCACAATATTTGCAGGAGACCTGCTGGGTCTTTTTGTTTTCTTTGAATTTATGGCCCTGACCACCTATATTTTAATTGCTCACGAAGAAACTCCGGTTACCAT
>PWSG01000264.1 GCA_003564055.1 Syntrophomonadaceae bacterium | reverse complement strand
TTAACTAATATTCACCTAATGTATTATGGAAAAATTGTTTAGAACCAATAATATACCCGGATATCTGATTGTACGACTGATTCTGGGTTATGTATTTCTCGTTGCCGGATTGCAAAAGTTTATTTTCTATGATTCAAGAGGCCCCGGGCGGTTTTTAGATATGGGCTTTCCATTCCCAGAATTCACTGCCTATTTTGTAGGCTTTTTTGAGGTACTCTGTGCATTATTAATCATAATTGGATTGGCTACCCGCCTGGCAGCCATACCTCTGATTATTACCATGGCAGTGGCTATTATTACAACAAAATTTCCACTCATTGGTGAAGGCTTCTGGACTTTTGCCCACGCATTGCGACTTGACTTCTCCATGCTTATGGTTTCATTGTTTGTACTCTTTAACGGTGCCGATAAGAAGTCTCTCGATGAAAAATGGTTTAATAAGAGCTAGCAGGCTATTACCTGCTTGAGTATAGTTAAAGCCTATAATATGATCGCTAAAACTCATCATGAGGCTATGAAAAGGTGAGAAAACAAAAAAAGCCCTGGTTAAAAACCACGGTTCTTCTAAAGTTGGGGCGACAAGATTTTCTGTAAGGAAACCTGTGAGCCTCCAGATTGGGCTGCAGCGGGTAAGTTAATCTCTTCTAATAAAAACCGATCTTCTGATTTTGACAACTTCTTGTATATTGGAGCTTCACTGTTCTGCATAATTAATGGCTTATGAAAAAATCAGGACTTACGGAAACGGACATACGTTCGAAGTACATCACGCCTGCATTGCAGAATGCCGGTTGGGATCTGCACAAACAAATCCGTGAAGAGAAATACTTTACCGATGGCCGTATACGTGTTCGTGGATCTGTGGCTAAGAGAGATGCGGGTAAGAAGGCTGACTACATTCTATACTACAAGCGTGGCCTGCCACTCGCTGTTATTGAAGCTAAGGACAACTCTCATTCACTGGGTGCAGGATTGCAACAGGGGTTGGAATATGGTGAAATCCTCGACATCCCGTTCGTCTACAGTTCTAATGGTGACGGTTTTATTGAGCACGACAGGACTAAAAAGGAAGGTGAAGTTGTACGTGAGCTAAGCCTCGACCAGTTTCCTTCTCCAATGGAATTATGGCAGCGTTACTCAGTTGCAAAAGGATTCGATCAAGAGCAGGAGAAGCTTGTAAAGCAGCCCTATCATTTCGACAAAGAAGGCCGCTCGCTGCGATATTACCAGGAGATTGCTGTTAACCGGACTGTAGAAGCCATAGCTAAAGGTTTGGACCGTATCCTTTTGGTAATGGCTACCGGTACAGGAAAGACACTCACAGCCTTCCAGATCATCTGGCGGATATGGAAATCCGGCGAGAATAAACGCATCCTGTTTCTGGCTGATCGAAATATCCTGGTGGATGACCCAATCCGGAAATACTTCGGATCACTCAAAGATGTGGTTCATAAAATACAGCGGGGCAAGGTCAGCAAGGCTCATCAGATCTACTTCGCCCTGTACCAGGCGGTGACCGGGAATGAAGAGTTTGAAGATGTGTTCAAGGAGTACTCCCGCGACTTTTTTGACCTGATCATCATTGATGAGTGCCACCGTGGAAGCGCAGCTGCCGATTCCGCCTGGCGACGTGTACTTGAGTACTTCGACAGTGCCACCCACATCGGTCTTACAGCCACACCCAAAGAGACCAACACCGTTTCCAACATCGACTATTTTGGTGAACCCCTCTATACCTACTCGCTGAAGCAGGGCATTGAAGATGGATTCCTGGCCCCCTACAAAGTGGTTCGCTTCACCATTGACAAGGATGCCGAAGGCTGGCGTCCCGTGGATGGCTTTGCGGACAAATACGGCAATATCATCCCGGACCGCGAGTACAACCAGAAGGATTACGACCGTGAGCTGATCCTTGAAAAGAGAACGGAACTGGTTGCACAAAAAGTAACCGAGTTTCTGAAAGGAACCGACCGATACGCCAAAACCATTGTCTTTTGCATCGACATCGATCATGCAGAGAGAATGCGGCAGGCACTGATCAATCACAATGCGGATATGGTAGCCAGAGATAGCCGGTACGTAATGCGCATTACCGGGGATGAAGTGACCGGCAAGCGTGAGCTTGACAACTTTATGGATGAAGAAGAGTCGTACCCGGTTATCGCCACAACCTCGAAATTGCTCACCACGGGCGTTGATATACCTACCTGTAAGTTCATTGTGCTGGATGCCAATATCGGCTCTATGACGGAGTTTAAACAGATCATTGGCCGCGGTACGCGCATCAGTGAAGACTACGGCAAGATGTACTTTACCATAATGGATTTCAGAAATGTAACCCGTCACTTTGCAGATCCAGACTTTGATGGAGAGCCGGTACAGGCCACCACATTCGGCCCGAATGACTCTCCCGTACCGGAAGATGAACAGCACCCGGATGATAAGCCATCCACTGGTGTGGAAGAAGATACAGATGACTGGCCAGCCGATGTGGACAATGATGGTGGAGCTATCGAAGAGGACGAGGTAAGGCGATTTTATGTGGACAATGTAGAGGTAAAATTACTGAACCAGCGGGTGCAGTTTTATGGTGATGATGGAAAACTGGTGACCGAATCACTCAAGGACTACTCACGCAAGAAGATCAATGAAAAGTATTCATCACTGGATGATTTCCTGCGCCACTGGAGAGACTCCGAGAAGAAGCAAGCCATTGTAAAGGAGCTTGAGGAGGCCGGAGTAGTGTTTGATGAGCTGAAGAAAGAGGTAGACAAAGAGCTCGACCCATTTGACCTGATCTGCCACATTGCATTTGACCAACCGACCCTCACCCGGAAAGAGCGGGCTGAAAATGTGAAGAAACGAAACTACTTTGGCAAGTACTCCGGCACAGCAAAAGAGGTACTTCAGGCACTACTTGACAAGTATGAGGATGAAAGCCTTGAGAACCTGGAGGATATGAACGTGCTTAAGCTTGATCCATTCAAGGAGATGGGTTCAATGATGGAAATCGTTCAGGAATTTGGCGGGCGGGATGAATACCTTCAGGCCATTCATGAGATTGAGGATGAGCTTTATAAAAGTGCTTAGTTTTTAAGATCACAAACTATGAGCTCAACATCTTATAAAGAAATATTAGCAATAAATCAGAATTACCTACCTTTTTTCCCTCACCCCTTCGCCCCTCTCCCGTGGGAGAGGGGTTGGGGGAGAGGGCATACCGAAAATAAGATTTAGAACAGAAAATTAAACAATCTCCCCGGCCCACTCCATGAGGAGAGGGTGTGGGTGAGGTGAAAAAGAAAAGATTTAGCAAATGTCCATATCCACAACCATTAAATCCATTCAAGACATCATGCGAAAAGACGCCGGGGTTGACGGCGATGCGCAGCGAATCTCTCAACTTGGCTGGATGCTATTCCTTAAGATTTTTGACGACTACGAAGCCGAACAGGAGTTGATGGGTGGCTACAAGTCTCCCATTCCTGAGAAATTCCGATGGCGCAACTGGGCTGCCGATGAAGAGGGAATCACCGGGGATGTTCTGCTCGGTTTTATTGATGATATGTTCAAGTCATTGAAAGAGATGGAACTGGATGAGCGAAGCCCTAAGCTGGCGTTTGTAGTGCAGTCTATCTTTGAGGACTCCTACAACTATATGAAGTCCGGCACACTGCTACGCCAGGTTGTGAACAAGCTGAATGAGATCAACTTCAATAAAAAGGATGACCGTCATCAATTCAACGATATCTACGAGAAAATTCTGAAGGATTTGCAGAGCGCCGGTAATGCCGGTGAGTTCTATACTCCGCGAGCGGTGACGAAGTTTATGACCCAGATGATCGATCCGAAGATCGGTGAAAC
>PWSG01000151.1 GCA_003564055.1 Syntrophomonadaceae bacterium | reverse complement strand
TATCACGCACCAGCTGGACTATCGGGCGGTTGGACGGACAGACATAGACACAGATTCCGCATTCAAAACAGTCCATTGCGCCCCATTCAACTGCCTGATCATAAAGTCCCTTTTCAGCATTGACACTGATCGAGTTGGGGTAAAGATACATCGGGCAGTGGTCAACACACCTGCTGCAGCGCACGCAGGGCATATGTTCACTTTTGACCAGCATTTCTTCTGAGAAAAGCAGAATGCCGCTGGTGCCCTTAACAACCGGTACGTCGAGCCTGGTCTGGGCAAAGCCGGTCATCGGTCCACCCAAAACAACTTTACCGGGCTCTTTACCATCTTTGAAACCACCGCACTGCTCAATAATGTGTTCAATGGTTGCTCCGATCGGGACTTTAACATTGCCCGGGTTTGCCGCGGCGTCACCGGTAACAGTAAGCACACGTTCATAAAGGGGCTTGCCGTAACGGCATGCTTCATAAACAGCAACTGCAGTGCCAACATTTTGCACAACTACTCCCACTTCCAGCGGCAGTTTGCCGGGAGGCACTTCGCGCCCTGTTGTCGCATAAATCAGCTGTTTTTCAGCGCCCTGTGGGTATTTAACATCGGTTGTAATTACTTCGATGCCTTGTTCACCTTCAATTTGAGCCTTGATAGCTTCAATGCCGTCAGGCTTGTTGGTTTCAACCCCGAATATTATCTGCTCGGCATTTATTGTCTTGGCAATCAACTTGGCGCCCAGGACAAGCTCTTCTGCCATCTCCACCATAACGCGGTGGTCGCAGGTTAAAAAGGGCTCACATTCTGAGGCATTGATAATGACCACGTCAATCGGTTTCGGTGGGCTGAGCTTTACGTTGGTCGGGAAAGCTGCTCCACCCATACCGACAATGCCGGCTTCTTTGATTGCCGTTTTAATATCGTCACCGCTCATATTTGAAATATCGCGGTCACTCCAGGAAGGCTCTTCCTGGTTTTCGGCAACTTCGATTACTACACTTTCCACATCTGCCCCTGTAAAATTAGGCCTGGGCTCAATAGCGGTAACAGTGCCGTCAACACTGGCAAATACAGCAGCGCTAACAAAAGCTTCACTGTCACCAATCTTTTGGCCAGTTTTGACTTTATCGCCCACATTGACTACTGCCTTACAGGGAGCACCAATGTGCTGTTGAAGCGGGATAACCACTTCCCTGGGCAGGGCGATAGCAGCAATTGCTTTTTCTTCCGTACTTTCCTTGTAGTGGGGTAAAAATACTCCCCGGTTAAACGTCTTTACTGACACTTGAAAATCACCCCCGGATAGTAAAAGTACAAAGATTATTTTCAGATTCGCTTACCTTTGCCTGTTAATTAAACCCTACAGCATCTTCACCTCCTGTTGTCAGCGTCACTGTTTGTGCATTGCTTCACTTGCAAAGGTGTAAATAAAACTGAAAAATTTAACAAATGGTGCTAATTTAGCACCACCTTAATGATTCCTCAGCTATTATAGCAATAATTGAGCCAGCCGCCCAAGTATCAGCGTTTATGAATACAAGCGCCATATCGGCTGATTTGCCTTTAATTTAGGGCTTTTTGCTACGTACCAGGCAATTTACATAAGGAACTAGTATAGCTATAAGGTGCATTAATAGCAGAGCTCGTTAACTAGACGCTAATTTCTTGTTTAATCATTAATAACCAAACTGGTGTATGTTATAATCAGGGATAAGAAATTCTTATTACTAAACTAGGAGAATAATATGGATTTAAGCCATTTAAAAGCTTTCTGCACCGTTGTTGAAGCAGGCAGTATTTCTAGAGCAGCCAAAGAGCTGTTTGTTACACAGCCGGCAATAAGTTTAAAAATACAGGAACTTGAAGAGTACTATAAGGTTCAACTTCTTGACCGCACCAACCGCGGTATCAAGCCAACAGAGATTGGATTGTATGTATATAATGAAGCCCAGAAAATGCAAGCCCTGATGGCAAGCATCAAGCGGGAAATTGAGCTGCAGCGCAACCCTACCGAAGAGCTGAACATTGGGGCTTCAACTACGCTTGGAAACTTTGCCCTGCCCTGCACAATGTTTGTTTTCAGAGAAAAATTTCCCGGGTACCAGGTAAATATTGAAATCAGCAATGCAACAAAGGTAATGGAAAAAATAGTAAGCAGGAGAGTTGAACTGGCCTTGATTGAGGGTCCGATCAGTAAAACGTGGAAAGACAGGCTAGCCAGTGAAGATATACATTGCAGGGCAATCGCCCAGACCAGGATGATTCTGGCTGTCAGCAGTAACAGCAGCTATAGCGAATTAAAAACAATCAACCCTGAAGATTTAGCCAATATGCCGCTTCTAATCCGGGAAAAAAGTTCAGGAATCAGGGCCACTATTGAGCAAACCCTTAAGTTAAAGGGTATTAACCTGAACAACTTTAAACAACTGCACGAGCTGAATGCAACCAGCGCTATAATTTCTGCCGTTTCTTCAGGCATGGGAGCAACCATATTGCCGGCAATGACACTGCGTAAAGAAATGCGCCACAGGATACTAAAACCGATCAGGGTCAATAATGTTCAGTTTAAGCACGATTTCAGCCTTCTGTACCATGAAAGCTCGATGAAACAATCATATAATGCTTTTGTGGAACTGATCAGTAATCCTGAAGAGCGGGGTTTCTGTTAACAAGTTATTCTTTATTAGCTTCTGTAATTACCTTTATCGATTAAACTTTTTAATACAGGAGTTTAAAACTTTTACTATCATTTATTAGCAGCTTCAATAATAGATGAGCATAGATCTATAATGATAATATCACACCAGGTAGCGCATGAAGAATTTGCCGCCGATGTAAGCGCCTATCAGAATAAAGAGCCCGAATACCCAGGCATGCATCTAAAATGAGCCCACCCCACTCCAGAATCCACCAAAGTTACAACCCATAGCCACACGTGAGCTATAACCGAGCAAAATTCCTCCAACCAAGGCAGAGGCTATGAACTTATATGATTTTACTGGGCGGATCTTGAACTCGCAGTGTAAAAGGCTGGCAAAAAATGACCCTGTTACAAATGCAGCTGCAAGGTATAACAGGGGATGTTCCAGGTAAACGCGGGTGCCTTCATAAAAAATGAGCTTCTCAAAATAATACCAGTCACACTGCAGAAACCCAAGCCGGCAGCTAAACCAGCCGGCCATATGAGTAAGACCGCTGGTTACGCCGGGCGGCCTTCCCCAGAAATAAAAGTTCAGGATGCTTATAATAGAAAGCGCAACTGCTCCTAAAGCATATGACCAGTTACGACCGCTGAAGATTGTTCTAATAGAGTTTGCTGTTGTATCAGGCAAATTCAACTTCGCCCAGTTTCCCGGTATAATGCTTTGCAGGGATCCGCGTTCGTACCATATAGCAAGCAAGTAAAGCAAAATAAAAGCTATCAGGTAAAGCAAGAGTGCAGCGAGCCAGCCGAAGCTTGCCGGAAAAAACACTGCCGGTGAGCGCTCTATAATATTTGGACCCCACCAACCTAAATGCCATGCACCAAGAACTGAACCAATCAGCAGTCCTAAAAATGTATACCACTGCATGACATAACCCTCTCCCATGCGCATTAAGCAGCCGGTAACACAGTTGCCGGCGATAACCATACCAAAACCAAAAATAATGCCCCCGGCAACAGTATGGAGACCAACCGGATAGATTATCCCGCCATCTGGTAGTATATCACCAGTAAAAAGCTGAAGCAGGGCATAACCAGTACTGGTCAAAAGAAGCAGCAGTAAAACCGCCCTGGAAACAGCAGTATTCCGGATCATGAAAATATCCCTGAAAGCAGCAGCAAAACAAAACCTGGAGCGCTGCATAACATAACCGAAGAAAAGCCCCGATATGG
>PWSG01000029.1 GCA_003564055.1 Syntrophomonadaceae bacterium | reverse complement strand
GAATCCGGCCTCGATATTCCCAATGTCAACACCTTGATTATTGATGAAGCTGATCGTTTTGGGCTGGCCCAATTATACCAGATTCGCGGGCGTGTAGGTCGCTCCAGCCGTCTAGCCTATGCTTACCTTACCTACCGCAAAGATAAACTGCTTTCTGAAACAGCAAAAAAAAGGCTGAAAGCAATTAAAGAATTTACCGAACTGGGTTCAGGATTTAAAGTAGCCCTGCGCGATCTTGAAATAAGGGGAGCCGGAAACATACTGGGCACTGAGCAGCACGGTTTTATTGCTGCAGTGGGTTTTGATCTTTACGTAAGACTCTTAGATCGGGCTGTTGCTGAGCTGAAAAATAAAAAACATGAACAAAAAATTGAGCCGCGATTTGAACTTAAAATTAATGCACACCTGCCCTCTGCCTATATTAGTGCTCAGGAGCAAAAAGTAGAAATATATCAGCGGGTTTACAACAGCAGTGCAGAAGAACTGTCCGAAATTGAAGATGAATTAAAAGACAGGTTTGGCGCTCCCCCGCAACCGGTTAAAAATTTGCTAAAAGTAGCCGGACTTCGCCTTAATGCAGCAGGTTTAGGTATAGAGCTAATCGCCCAAAAACAAAATGACTTAACAATTCAGTTTGCCCGGGGCAGCGAGGTTGATCCGGAGGGGTTAAAAAAACAAATATCTTCTGCTAATTACAGGGTAACGCTAACTTCACGCAAGCCTGCAGCATTAAAGATCAAGGGTCTCGGCAAGTCTGTCGATTTGCTCGAGGAATTAAATAGATTATTGAAAGAACTATATGCTTACAGTGGCAATTCAGCTGTTGCATCTGGAAGGTAGAGAAGATATTTTAAAGTAAAAGTTTCTATATTTTAGGCTAATTATGTCGGCTGCCTTTTGTTATCTGGCCGGGTCAGTTATAATATTGTTCAACTGAGGCTGTTTTGGCGGCGGAAAAGAAGGGACAGATATTGACAGATCGCAGCAGAGCATTTATCAGGGGAGCTACCATACTGGCTGTTACCGGATTGACTGCCCGGGTAATCGGGGCCATTTTTCGGATTGTGCTGGCAGCAATTCTTGGCGATGAAGGAATCGGACTTTACATGTATGCGTACCCAATATATTCTACACTGCTGGTAGTGTCCACGGCAGGTGTGCCGGTTGCCCTTTCAAAACTGATGGCTGAAAATATTGCCCTTAAAGACTATCGTGAAGCGTTAAGGGTATTCCGGGTAGCGCTAATTATCCTTACATTAACCGGGCTGGCAATCACATTGCTTCTCCTTTTAGGAGCAGAATACTTTTCCGTTTTTGTTGTTAAAGACCTTGATGCTGTTTACCCCCTGATGGCAATATCTCCCGCAATATTTTTTGTTACAATCATGGCAGCTCTGCGCGGGTTTTTCCAGGGGCAGCAGAATATGATACCGACAGCAGCCTCGCAGCTTTTAGAACAGCTGGTCAGGGTTGGTTTTTCAATTTTCTTAGTTCTGCTTCTCCTGCCAATCGGCTTAGATTATGCGGCAGCAGGGGCCACTTCTGGCGCGGCAGCAGGAGGTCTGGCCGGGCTGGTTTTCCTTGTTCTATTTTACTGGCGCAGCCGCGGACGGTTTATAAAATTGGCGGAAAAGCAAGAGAAACATGACCCTGCATCTGTCAAAAGAATTATGCATCGCATATTCAGCCTTGCCGTACCTGTTACAATTGGCGGACTTGTTGTTCCCTTGATATCCCTCATTGACCTGGCTGTAGTACCTCGGCAGCTGCAGGCGGCAGGCTTTGAACTGGAAACGGCACGTGCCCTTTACGGCCAGTTAACGGGGATGGCAGGTCCAATTGTTTACTTTCCCAATGTCGTAGCCCTGGCTATAAGCATTAGCCTGGTACCGGCAATATCTGAAGCTTTTGCCCTGAAGGACAGGGCTATAATTCAAAGCAGGACTGCAATTGCCGTTAAACTGACTGTCTTATTTTCACTTCCATCAGCGTTAGGTCTCTATTTGCTGGCAGAGCCAATAACTTTACTGCTTTACAATAATGCTGCTGCCGGGTATTCCCTGGCCTATATGTCTTGGTCGGTAATTCCCCTTTGCCTTTATGTAACAACTACAGGCCTGCTGCAGGGCTTGGGGAGGCCAATTGTGCCCGCTTTGAACATGCTATATGGTGGTATTGTCAAAATCGCATTTACCTGGTTTCTGACCGCTGTGCCGGAATTAAATGTCGGCGGGGCTGCCCTGGCTTCCGTGATCGGTATCGGGGTAGCTGCAGCCCTTAACCTTTATAACGTTAATCGTTTTACAGGTTGGCGCGGCAGTATTCGTGAATTAATTTTGTTGCCCGGTGCTGCTGTTCTGGCCATGTCTATATCCGTCTATGCAGCCTTTTACGCTGTGACCGGTTTTGCCGAGGGCCTGCTGTCAGCGGGGCGCTTAAATGCGTTAGCTACACTTTTAGCAATACTGCTCGGTATCCTTATTTATAGCCTTGTTTTATTGATAAGCGGTGGTTTGAGCAGGGTAGAATTAACAATGGTCCCTCTGATCGGTCCGCGCCTGGCAGAACTGGCACGGCGTTTTCGACTGATGCAGGATTCTTAATGGAGTGAATAAATAATGAAGAAAATAGTTGTTATCGGTCTGGGTCCGGGAAACCCCGGGCATTTGACCCGCGAAGCCCACAGCTGTCTGGAAAAAGGAACTCCTTTATATTTACGGACGCTTAAACATCCTGCCGCGCAATATTATGCTGCAAGAAAAAGCATAACCAGATCATTTGACTATCTCGATAATCAGGGCATTAGCTTTGAGCAGGCACACCAAAAAATTACAGGCTGCCTGCTAAAGGCCGTTCAGCGTCACGGGACTGTTTATTATGCTGTTCCCGGCAATCCTTCAGGTGAGGACATAACGTTAGAAAAGCTGCGCAGAATATGCCCTCGTCTGCATATAAAACTGCGGGTAGTAAAGAGCATTAGTTTCCTGGAAAGCATACTCAGCACCATGAAAATTAATGCTTTAGACGGTGTCACAGTATATGATGCCCTTAGGCTTGATCGTCTTAAAGAACCGGTTCATAATCATCTTGTGATCACCCGTGTTTATAACAAAGCCCTGGCTTACCGGGTCCGACTGAAATTATTGGAACTATACCCGAAAGATCATCCAGTGGCGGTCATGCGTATGTATGGAAAAAATGGAAAACAGATCTTAAGAATGCCGCTTGAAGAACTTGGTCGCAATAAAACATTTAATTATTACACAAATCTTTACCTGCCCCCTTTTAAACAATGCGGCATTGTCGATTTAATCGCAATTATGTCAAGGCTGAGATCTGAAAATGGCTGCCCATGGGATAAAAAACAGACTCATAATAGCCTCAGGCAGTATTTAATTGAAGAGGCTTATGAAGTGGTAGCTGCTTTGGACAGGGAAGATGATCATGCCTTAAAAGAGGAGCTGGGAGATCTTCTGCTGCAGGTTGTTTTTCACAGTCAGATTGCCCGCGAAGAAAACCGGTTCAATTTTAATGAGGTAATTGGTTCAATTGCCGCTAAATTGATCAGGAGACATCCCCATGTTTTTTGCAAGGATAAAGCTGATAATGCAGCGCAGGTAAAAGTTATCTGGGAAAAGGTTAAAGCTGATGAACGCAGTAAAGGCGACTCAGCTTCAGCCATTTCCATTGACCATGCTCTGCCGGCCTTATTAAAGGCTTATAAACTGCAAAAGCGTGCTGCGGATCTAGGTTTTGACTGGCCCTGCATCCAGGGACCCCTTGATAAGGTTAGGGAAGAGTTTGCCGAACTTGAAGAAGCTTTTCGGAACGAGAACAAAGCGGGAGTAGAAGAAGAGCTGGGCGACTACCTTTT
>PWSG01000231.1 GCA_003564055.1 Syntrophomonadaceae bacterium | reverse complement strand
GTTTCCTCCGAAGAAGGTTTAAAGAAATTTCTTGCCGGTAGCAATCTGCCCCTTTCCGGTTTTCTACCTGAAGATAAAACCATCGGCATCTTCGATTCTTCGGGCAGATCATTCCTCGATCTGCCCGACTGTCCGGCCCTTAATGCTGCCCGCAAACTGCTTAAGCCAAACCTGCCTCCAGCTGCATTTAAAGAATAGAAAAGACAGGAGAGGACAGGGTTAAGCTTCACTTGTCTTTCCTCTCCATGACAAGTCTTTCCGCATCTTCTGTTTCCGCCCCTGTTAAAAGAAGGCTAAGGACATTTCCCCCCCCACCTGAATTATATACGTTTGCAAAAACTAATCATATGTATTATAATATTAATACATTAAAATATAAAGAGATGAGGAGTTCCACATGAATAAAAAATTACTTCTGATATTGATAGGAATATTTATCCTCGCTGGTACATTTGCTATCATGCAGCAGGATAACCTGGTCACTGCTTTTAACCGGGTTTTTAACAGTGAAGAGGAAGAGGCTTTTGAGAAAGCAGAATATAAAAGGCTCACCCCGGAAGAAGCTAAAGAAATGATGGAAACTGAAGACGTAATTATTCTTGATGTGCGCACAGAGGATGAGTTTCGCCAGGGCCATATTGAAGGAGCAATATTAATTCCTGATTATGATCTGGATAAGCTTGCCGCGGAGAGACTGCCCGATAAGCAAGCAACCATTCTTCTTTACTGCCGTTCAGGAAACCGCAGCGAACTATCTTCCCATTTATTGATAGGCATGGGTTACCAGAATGTTTATGATTTTGGTGGAATCCTTGATTGGCGCTATGGTGAAGTTCAGGGAGAACCTGTAAATTAAGTAAGACGAGGGGACAGAAGATAAGGGGGCGTTTCACCTGTGTCGCCTTGCTGCTTGCGGTGAAACGTCCCCGAGTATTACACCAACTTACTCTTTCCCCAGGATACAAATGCTGCATACATTTTGTGAAGGCACACCGCCGAGATTATGGGTCAACCCCAGTTTGGGGTCTTTAACCAACCGATCTTCAGGCCAACGTCTTAAAAGCTGGTTATACATTTCATAAATCATGCGCAGGCCGGAAGCTCCGATTGGATGGCCAAAACACTTCAGTCCTCCGTCGGGCTGGCATGGAATCTGGCCATCAAGGTCGAAGAAACCGTTGACTATATCATCCGGGGCCTGCCCGGATGGCGATATTAGCAAATCTTCCATGGCGACCATCTCTGTAATTGAAAAGCAATCATGTACTTCAAGCATGCCGATTTCTTCACGTGGGTTGGTTACGCCAGCTTCTTTGTATGCCAGTTGCGCCGCATGCCGTGTAGTCATAAATCCGCTTCCATCCCACTGGTTGAAAAGCAGTTCTTCGCCCGAACTTACTGATATCTGCAGGGCTTTAACTTTTACCAGTTCCTGGTCTGGTTTTAACTTTTTTGCAATCTCTGGAGTGGTTACTATAGCCATTGCTGAGCCGTCACTGACTCCACAGCAGTCGAAAAGGCCAAGTGGATAAGCAACAAAAGGCGAATCGGCTATTTGGGACTCAGATACCTCCCTTTGCAGGTGGGCACGGGGATTTTTCGCCCCGTTCTGATGGCTTTTCCAGGAAATATGGGTAATTGCTTCTTTAATTTTTTCCATCGGAACCTTGTGACGGCTGGCATAAGCTGTAGCAAGCTGGGCAAACAAACCGGGAGCGGTTGCATTGGGGCTGATTAACCTGGCCAGCTGGCCGAAGACAGGTGAATCTGGCAGGCCTCCGTAACCGACATCTTTAAGTTTTTCAACCCCGGCAGCCAGAGCTATGTCGTATGCTCCCGATGCTACTGCGTAGCAGGCGCCGCGAAAAGCTTCTGTCCCGGAAGCGCAGAAATTTTCAACCCGGGTGACGGGAATAAAAGGCAAATGCAGTGTATTTGCCAGGTAGCAACCTCCTTTGCCAATACTTATTTCATCAATGTGGTTCCCTATCCAGGCTGCCTGAATATCTTTTTTCTCAATGCCTGCATCTTCGATGCACTCCTGGTAAGCCTCCAGCAGCAAATCACTTGAATCATCTTCCCAGCGTTCGCCGAATTGGGAACAGCCCATACCCAGCAAAACAACTTTATCTCTGATGCCTTTAGGCATTATCTGACACCTCCACAGAGGGAACCGCTTTCCAGAAATAAAAAGTGGTGTCCCTTTTTGGATCCACATATTTGATACGGAAGGAAAACTCCACCGACTTGCCGACCTGCAGGTCATCAAGAGTGCAATCTGTGAAATCCATCAAGCAGCGACCGCCGCCGTTGAAATCAATATTCCCATAGATAGCAGGCGGGTTTGATGTGGCTGCCAGCATATCAGAAGTAAAACTGGTAATTATACCGCCCTTGTTCGATATCACAACCGGTTCCATGCGGTCTAAAGCGCCGCAATCGGGATTTACACATACCCGTTGAGGCGGGTACTGCTGGGTGCCGCACTCAAGGCACCGTGTTCCCTCCATGCTTAGCAGTGCTTTGCGGTTTCGCCAGGCCAACGACCACCGGGTAGGCCTGTCTTCTTCACCGCGCATTCCCAGATCAACCGGCAGCATGTTTCGCCATGTCAGGTACTGTAAATAATTTGTCAATTCAGATTGGGTTTTAATTGAATCAGAAACCCTTGTCCGGTTCTGGTAACTGCTTATTTCTTCTGTTACTTCGAAATACAGGGCATCGCAGCCATTACCATAGCTAACCATGAGCAGCTTGTCTCCCGGAGAAGCATCCTCCAGTGCTTTGGCCAGCATAAGAAGGGGATGAGCTGAACCGGTATCGCCGGCATCCATCATCAATTCATCCTGTACCTGGGACGGGTCCAGCCCTAATCTGCGATTAATTTTTTTTCGGGCACCACCGTAGTAACAGGGATAAATAATCCTGGCAAAATCAGAAGTCTGGAGGTTATGCTTTTTACATAACCCTTCAATAACCTGGGGAATTATTTTCTCATAGCCAAGATCACGTATCCAGCGCTCTTCCCACTGGCGATCATACTTTGATTCGGCTCCGCGCAGATGATCAACAAAGTCACATGATACTGAATAGGAGCCAAGGTATGAGGCTATAATATTATCTTTTCCAACCATTATAGCTGCTCCGCCGTCACCGAAAACCATTTCCTGCACGGAGCTAACACGGCCCATGCGGCAATCGGCGGCACAGGTTATCGCTTTTTCCCCACTTCCGGCAGCAACAAATTCCAGGGCGGAAAGTAAAGCTGCGGTGCCTGATTTTACAGAACCTCCGAAATCAGCAGTCCTGATATTTTCTTCGGCAGCAAGAGCTCCCGCCACAATATTTGCATTTTGCCTTTCCTTAAAGGGAGCAGTAGTGCTGGCAAAGTAAACAGCCCCCAGGTGTGACGGATCATAATAGTCAAGGCATTTTCTTCCGGCGGCAACAGCCATTGTTATGGAATCTTCATCATTATTAGCAACTGCTTTGTCCCCTGCAGCATTCATAATTATTGCCGGATTCAGCCAGCCCATTGCGCTAAATATTGTCATCCGGTTCAGACGTAAACGGGGAACGTATCCGGCGTAAGAACATATACCAACCAAAGGTAATTCACTCCTTTCATTTTAAATGTTTAACCATACTGCTGCATTGGTTAGGCAGTATTCGCCCCGTTCTGCTGTCTTGCTGCGTATGATAACCAGGTCTTTTTTTTCCTGCCACATTTCTGTTACAATGGTTTCTCCCGGGTATACATGCCTGGAAAAGCGAACTTTAATAGCTTTAAACTTTGCAGGGTCATTGCTGCAGTATTCCTTGAGCACTGCTCTGCCGGCAAACCCAAATGTACATAACCCGTGCAGGATAGGTTTTTCAAAACCACCTATTGCGGCAAAGTCCGGATCGGCATGCAG
>PWSG01000317.1 GCA_003564055.1 Syntrophomonadaceae bacterium | reverse complement strand
CTCCTTTTAACGTAAAAGGTTATTCCAGCGTTGTATCAGCTCACTTTAAAGGAGTTGACGCTGAAGAGGTAAAAAAACAGCTCGTTGAATTTTTAAAGTATTACCTTCCTCCCGCCCTGACTGTTGAAAAGGTTGCATCAAAGCCTGTTTTTACCGTAAAAAGCGATACTACTGTAGCCGAAGCCGATGAGCTTTTAACCGAGCATAGTTTCAAAGGGTGTCCTGTAGTTGAAAACGGCCGCCTGGTCGGGATAATATCACGTCGTGATCTGCGCAAAGGACTGCGCAGTGAACTGGGACATGCCCCGGTCAAAGGGTTTATGACCCGAAATCCGATTACCGCTTCACCCGGTCAATCCTTAAATGATTTGCGCCGCCTGATGGTAGAAGAGAATATAGGTAGAGTCCCGATTGTCGGCCCCGATGATAATCTGGACGGGATAGTAACCCGTTCAGATATCCTGCGCTATTTAAGCTACTTTGATCGCAGGGGACGATCATTAAAGTTGAAGAAAAAAGAAAACTCGGTGTCTGCGCGCCCTGGTATGATCGATGAAGCGGAGGAAGAAGAATTATTTAATTTGTCTTCGCTTCTAAACAACGAGCTGCCCGGAGATATGCAAAAATTGCTTTTAAAGATTAGCCGCCTGGCTAAAAAAGAAGATATTAAGATTTACCTTGTTGGCGGCATTATCAGGGATTTACTACTGAAGCATCCTCCGGAAAAAGATCTCGATTTTGTGGTGATTGGAGATGCAGTAGACTTTACTTTTAAACTGCAGAAAATATTAGGCGGCAGCGTAAGGCACTTTGAGCAATTTGGCACGGCTTCGCTTGATTTGCCCGAAGGCTTAAGACTTGACTTTGTTACTGCCCGGAAAGAATTTTATATATCTCCGGCTGCCCTGCCCAGGGTAGAAAAATCAAGTTTAGAAAACGATCTTTTCAGACGGGATTTTACGATCAATACGATGGCCTGCTCATTAGAAGCCGAGCATTTTGGGGAGTTTTATGATTATTATAACGGGAAAGCTGACTTAAATAACCGGTTGATCAGGGCCCTTTACCAGCTTAGCTTTGTTGATGATCCCCTGCGCATTTTAAGGGCCGTGCGTTTTGAACAGCGCTACAATTTTACGATAGAGCAAAAAACCTTAGGGTTAATTAAAAAAGCGATTGAAAAGAAAGTTTTGGAAAAGGTGGGCAGACAGAGGCTAAACCAGGAAATTAAGTTAGTATATAAAGAGCCGTCGCCGGTAAAAATATTAAAGCGCTTTTCTGAATTAAAGCTTCTGCCTTTTCTATATCCGCGCATAAAAACAACTGATCATACATGGTCCTTGTTGTTCAAGTTAGAGGAAATTCTAAGCTGGGTTGAGAGCAGGGGCTGGGAGGAAAATCCGGATTATGAGGTTACTTACTTAAGCGGCCTGCTCTATGGTTTGGAATCTAAAGATCGGTCTGCTATAATAAGAAAGTCATATCTTTCGAGAGAAAGAGCGGCGACCGTAATTAAATCGTGCCGGGAAGCGCCTGCTGTATTAGGCAAGCTTGATCAAAATGATCTTAATCCGAGCGCTGTGGTCGGTCACCTGGAGCCTCTGCCGGTCGAAGCAATCCTTTTGGCGTATGCTTTGACTGAAAGTAAGAGCTTAAAGGAACAGCTTAAGCTTTACATGGACGGCCTGCGCTATATCAGACCCAGGTTAAGAGGCGGAGATTTAAAAGAGCTTGGTGTTAAACCGGGGCCGCTTTATAAGAAGATTATAGACAGTCTCAAACAGGCTGTCCTGGACGGAGAAGTACGGACACCGCAGGAAGAACTTGACTACGTTATAAATTACCTTGAAGCTGAGAAAAGAAAGGAGGAATAAAATGATTTTTGGTCAAGACCCAATTACTATTATTTTAAGGATTCCTGTTTTGTTGATTGTAATTACGGTTCATGAATTTGCTCATGCCCGCATGGCCTATCATTACGGCGACGCTACAGCTGAAAAGCATGGCCGCATGAACCTGAATCCTTTAAATCACCTTGATCCTATCGGCTCTTTAATGATTTTGCTTGTCGGTTTCGGATGGGCAAAACCTGTTCCCATTAACCCGATCAACTTTAACCAGTATAGATCAGGGCTGCGCTGGGTTTCTTTCGCTGGGCCGATGTCCAACCTTATACTTGGATTTTTCGCCATGGTCTTGTTTGCCTTCATGCTTAATACCGGCCTGGTTGCCTTTGGCGGCTACTTCTCTAACTTTATGCAGCAGCTGATCATGATAAATGTCTACCTGGCCATTTTTAACTTATTTCCAATTCCGCCCCTGGACGGCTCAAAAATATTAATGTCTTTTCTTTCAGACGCCAATATTGAAATTTACAACCAAATTGAGCGCTATGCTCCCCTGATCTTGCTGGCCCTGATATTTACAGGAGTTTTCAGGATGATTCTTTTTCCTGTAGCAGACCTGGTATTTGCCTTTTACTCCCTGATTATCGGTTTAATACCTGGCTTGTAAAGGGATTACTATAGTACAGGAGGAAACTTATAAGTGGAGAAAAAAAGAGTATTTTCAGGAATCCAGGCTTCAGGAAATTTGCATTTAGGCAACTACCTGGGAGCGATTACAAACTGGGTAAAAATGCAAAATCAGTACCATAATTATTTTTGCGTGGTCGATCTGCATACAGTAACTGTTCCCCAGGATCCATTAGTATTGAGAGCAAATATAAGGGAAGTAGCGGGGTTATTGTTCGCAGCCGGCATAGAGGAAGAAGATTCTGTTGTATTTATCCAGTCTCATGTCAGGGCTCATTCCGAGTTAGCCTGGCTTTTAAACTGCATTACCCCGATGGGCTGGCTGCACAGGATGACCCAGTTCAAGGAGAAATCGGAGCAACAAAAAGAAGAGGTTAGCGTAGGCCTTTTCGATTATCCTGTCCTGCAGGCAGCCGATATACTGCTTTACGATACAAATTTTGTGCCGGTAGGCGAAGATCAAAAACAGCATGTTGAATTGTGCCGTGATATAGCTCAGCGTTTTAATTACCACTACGGGGAAGTATTTGTTTTGCCGGAAGCCTATATTCCTCCGGTTGGCGGCAGGGTTATGGGCCTTGTCAACCCTGAAAAAAAGATGAGCAAAAGTGAAGAAAAAAGAGATGATGCTATTTTCCTGCTTGATACACCTGATCAAATCCGCTCTAAAGTAAAGAAGGCGACGACCGATTCCATGCGGGAGATAAAGTTTGATCAAAGTCGTCATGGCATTAACAACCTGCTGACTATTTATCAGCTTTTAACCGGAAAAGAGCCTGGAATAATTGAGGATCATTTTGCCGGAAAGAGTTACAAAGATCTCAAGGAGCAGCTTGCTGAAATTGTCATTGAAAGTCTTAAGCCCCTGCAGGAAAGCTACCGGGAGATGACCGGTGAAGATGGGTACTTAGATGACATGCTGGCCAGGGGGGCTGAGCGCGCCGAAGCACACGCTGAAAATAAGCTGCAGCAGGTATACGAAAAAATTGGTTTGAGGTAGATCTATGCAACAAGCAGAATATAAAATTAAACTACCTTCCTTTGAAGGCCCTTTTGACCTTCTTTTTCACCTGATTAAAAAAGCGGAGGTTGATATCTGGTCTATTTCCATTGCCGATATTACAGACCAGTATTTGGCATACCTGCAGTCTATGAAAGAGCTGAACCTGGATATTGCAAGCGAATTTTTGGTAATGGCTGCGACGCTGCTGCGCCTTAAATCGAAGCTTCTTTTACCGCGGGCTCCCCGTGGTGATGAGCAGGAAGATGAAGAAGAGATGTTTGAAATAAATACTGCTGAAGAGCTCTTTCAGCGCCTGAAGGAATACCGGGCTTTTAAAGAAATAGGCACCTATTTACAGTTAAGAGAAGAGGAACAGCAGAAAATATACTTACGCTCTACTGGTGGGCAAAAAGTGATGGTTTTTACCCAGCAGGAATCTGT
>PWSG01000232.1 GCA_003564055.1 Syntrophomonadaceae bacterium | reverse complement strand
GGAGGTGCATTTAATTGGCTAAGAAGAAGTTTGAGCGTACGAAGCCGCATGTTAACGTAGGTACGATTGGTCACGTGGACCACGGCAAGACGACATTAACGGCGGCGATGACCTACTGTCTGGCGAGTGCCGGATATGCGGAGAAGACATCGTTTGACATGATTGACAAGGCGCCGGAAGAGAAGGAAAGGGGTATTACCATAGCTACGGCGCACGTGGAGTATGAGACTGACAACAGGCATTATGCTCATGTTGACTGTCCTGGTCACGCGGACTATGTTAAGAACATGATTACCGGTGCGGCGCAGATGGACGGTGCGATTCTTGTCGTATCGGCTGCAGATGGTCCGATGCCTCAGACCCGTGAGCATATATTGCTTTCGCGCCAGGTTGGGGTTCCTTACATAGTGGTATTTTTAAACAAGGCTGACATGGTAGACGATCCTGAGTTATTGGAATTAGTTGAGATGGAAGTAAGGGATCTTTTAAGCGAGTATGAGTTTCCCGGAGATGATACTCCGGTAATAACCGGTTCAGCACTTAAAGCATTAGATTGTGGTTGTGGAAGTCATGAGTGTGATGACTGCAAGGTAATCTGGGAATTAATGAATGCTTTAGACACCTACATTCCGATGCCTGAGCGTGAGAAGGACAAGCCTTTTTCCATGCCGATTGAAGATGTTTTTTCCATTACCGGGCGAGGCACAGTTGTAACCGGTCGTGTGGAGCGTGGAGAGATTAAAGTTGGCGATGAGGTAGAAATAGTTGGTTTTGATGAAAAGTCCCGTAAGACCGTAGCCACTGGTGTGGAAATGTTTCGCAAGCTGATGGATTATGCTGAAGCAGGGGACAACATTGGTGTTCTTTTGCGTGGTATAGAACGTGAATCGATCCAGCGCGGCCAGGTATTAGCCAAGCCGGGTTCAATTAACCCGCATACCAGGTTTAAGGCTGAGGTATATGTATTGAAGAAAGAAGAAGGCGGTCGTCACACCCCGTTTTTCCAGGGTTACCGTCCGCAGTTTTATTTTAGGACCACTGATGTTACCGGCACGATTACCCTGCCTGAAGGCATGGAGATGGTTATGCCCGGCGACAACGTGAACATGGACATAGAGCTGATCACCCCGATTGCAATTGAGGAAGGGGTTCGCTTTGCTATCCGCGAAGGCGGCCGCACCGTAGGCGCAGGCGTGGTAACAGCAATTAACGAGTAGGTGGTTCAGGAGGCAGGATTCAGGAGGCAGATTAGGTTTTTTTCCGGTCTCCGGCCCCTGACGACCGACATCCGGTTTCGGGCACGACGTGCCGTGCTCGCAGAATCTAAGTCTGATATATTGACATACTGGAACTTGCTGTGGTAAGTTGATAGTTGCGAGTTCGGGAGGCAGGTGGAAGTAACTAATGCGAGTAACAGTACATTTGGCGTGTGCAGAATGCCAGGAACGGAATTATACATCGAGCAAAAACAAAAAGAATAATCCGGACCGCCTGGAAATGAAAAAATACTGCAGCCGTTGCAAGGGGCAGACCCTGCATAAAGAAACCAAGTAATTAATGCAGAGTTTTAAGAAGGTCTGCGTATGGTCATATAAATAAACGAAAACGTTGAACAGGCAAATGAGAAGAGGTAGTAATTAAATGCGTTTTTTTAAACGGATCGGTAAGTTTTTACATGAAGTCAGGGTTGAATTAAAGAAGGTTAACTGGCCGACAAAACGTGAATTCAGCGTGTTTACCGGCATTGTACTGTCGGTAGTAATTGTAATCGGCGTATTCTTCTGGGTCCTTGACAGTGTATTTTTAGCTATTCTACAATTAGTTATTCGCTAATCAGCCGGTTAAAAAGGCTTTAGAAGGAGTGTGACCGGTAGTGCATATGCATTACCCTCTTTATGAACACTGAAACCGAATCAGGGGTTGGTAATGGTTTCGAAAATGAGAATACAGAAGAAAATGAAACCACAACTGGAACCGAACCTGAAACCGAAGAGAGTACAGTTAACAAAGAATGGTATGTAGTGCATACCTATGCAGGTTATGAGAAGCGTGTAAAAACAAATCTTGAGCGCCGTGTTGACTCGATGGATATGAAAGATAAAATTTTTCGTATCATGGTACCTACAGAAAAAGAAATAACCAGTCGGAGTGGACAAAAGAGAACTGTTGAAAAAAAGGTTTTTCCCGGTTATGTTTTAGTTGAAATGGTGATTGATGATGATTCCTGGTATGTGGTGCGCAATACCCCTGGTGTAACGGGTTTTGTTGGACCCGGTTCCAAGCCGGTTCCCCTCAGTGAGAAAGAGATTACTCACATATTACGCCAGGTTGGCGTAGTTGAAGGGAAACCGCGCATTGATTTTGACATAAACCAGGTTGTCCGTGTAGTAAACGGCCCCTTTAAAAACTTCGAGGGCAAAGTAGAAGAGATTAATCCGGAAAAAGGGACTGTAAAGGTATCTGTATCAATGTTTGGACGTGAAACTCCCGTAGAGCTTGAGTTTCACCAGGTGATTAAATTTTAAGCAGCGTTATACAGCTTGCAAGAGCTTGTTTGTAACCAGGAGGTTTTTATAATGGCAAAGAAAAAAGTTATAGGAATGACAAAACTGCAGATACCTGGAGGTAAAGCTACACCTGCGCCCCCCGTCGGTCCTGCTCTGGGACAGCACGGTGTCAATATTATGGCTTTCTGCAAAGAGTTCAATGAACGCACTGCGGGGAATGCAGGTTTAATTATACCTGTTGAATTAACTATTTATGAAGACAGGTCTTTTTCCTTTATTACCAAGACCCCTCCTGCAGCAGTCCTCTTGAAAAAAGCTGTAGGTCTTGAAACTGCTTCTGGCGAGCCAAACAGGGTTAAGGTGGCCACTATATCCAGGGATAAGGTAAAAGAAATTGCATCACAAAAAATGGAAGATTTAAACGCTTACGATATTGATTCAGCTGCAAAAATAATTGAAGGTACAGCCCGCAGCATGGGCATTGTTGTTGAAGGATAATAAAACTTTAGAATAAGAATGTGTAAATAATGTGGGAGAGTTTTCAGCTCGCTTACCACGGGAGGTAATAAAGCAATGGCAAAAAGAGGCAAAAAGTACGAAGAAGCACGCAGGCTATTCGACCGCGAAACAAAGTATGAACCTGAAGAAGCCCTGCGTATGATCAAGGAAATGAGTAAGCGTTCATTTGACGAAACAGTTGAACTGGCGGTACGATTGGGTGTGAACCCTAAGCATGCCGACCAGCAGGTGCGAGGTTCAGTGGTTTTGCCGCATGGAACAGGAAAAACGACAAGGGTTGCTGTTTTCGCCAAGGGAGAAAAAATAAAAGAAGCTGAAAACGCAGGAGCCGATCACGTTGGCGCGGACGAACTTGTAACTAAAGTCCAGGAAGGCTGGATGGATTTTGATGTTGCTGTAGCTACTCCTGATATGATGGGTTCTGTAGGAAAATTGGGGAAAGTGCTTGGTCCGCGAGGACTCATGCCCAATCCCAAGAGCGGCACCGTCACATTTGATATTGAAAAGACTGTAAATGAAATTAAGGCCGGTAAAGTTGAATACAGAACAGAAAAAGCAGGTAATGTTCATGTTCCCATTGGTAAGGTATCGTTTAGTGAGGAGCAGCTGGTGGAAAATTTCAATGCAATCATGGAAGCCCTGATAAAAGCAAGACCGACCACTGCTAAAGGCCAGTATATCAGAAATATTACCGTAAGCACTACTATGGGCCCCGGCATTAAAACTACTGCCGGAGCTGAGGCGAAAGCTTAAGGGTTTTAGAAGCCCTGGCTATAAGCAGCAGCATGGAGACGGTGGAACTGTCCCCTGTGGCTTAGTGTGCTATGCCTGAGTAGTTATATGAGTTTTTAATTTTCTAAAAGAAAATGAGGTAGTTAATAAAAGGAAAATTGCTATTTAAATAATGCGTTTCCGTAGACGACGGGCACTTAATTGTTTAATGGCTTGAAAAAGCCGCCTGTCCAGGAAAAATCT
>PWSG01000167.1 GCA_003564055.1 Syntrophomonadaceae bacterium | reverse complement strand
TCATATGCCGAGGCCGCTTCAACAGTCCTGTCCTCAGACCCGTCACTGACAACATAAATGCATTCTACTGTGGAAGAGCCTTGTAGCGCAGTCAAAACGTTACCAATTGTTTTCTCTTCGTTATAAGCCGGTATTATTGCTGCAACTTTCATAGCTCTTCCTCCGTTTATTTAATCACTGCCCTGCTCTGCCATCAAATCAAGCTCTTCTTGTAGCGTTTCAACAAGCTGACTTTGGTGAACAGTTTTTATAACCCTGCCCTGGCGAAATAAAATACCCTTCTTTTTCCCTGCAGATATACCCACATCGGCTTCACGTGCTTCACCTGGCCCGTTTACCGCGCAGCCCATAACCGCAACCTTCAGGGGTATTTTATAATCTTGGAGCATTTTTTCAACTGCTTCTACGATCGGTACAAGATCAACTTCACAACGCCCACAGGTCGGACAGGAAATCAATTCAGGAAAAAATGTTCTTAAATTAAGTGATTGCAATATTTGCCGGGCGACCCCGACTTCTTCCAGCGGAGAAGCTGTCAAAGAGACTCTTATTGTATCTCCTATTCCGTCTGCTAAAAGTGCCCCGATACCAATGGCACTTTTAACCGTTCCTGTTGATGGCGGTCCGGACCCGGTGACACCTATATGCAGCGGGTATGGTTTTTTTTCAGAAAACAGGCGATAAGCATTTATAGTCGTGTATACATCAGAAGCTTTAAGTGAAACAACCACATCTTTAAATCCGATCTCTTCAAGTGTTTTCAAGTGGCCAAGAGCAGATTCAACCAGGGCAGCCGCAGTTGCGCCACCGTGTTTTTTAAACAAACTTCTTTCCAGTGAACCCGAATTGACTCCAATTCTTAAAGGAACACTGTAGTTTTGAGCTCTTGTTGCCAGCTCAGCCAGTTTTCCGGGACCGCCAATATTTCCCGGATTGATCCTGACTTTCGCTGCGCCGTTTTCTAACGACATGTAAGCCATGTTAATGTCAAAATGGATATCCGCTATAAGGGGCAGCGGGCTTTTGGGAACAAGCTTTTTCAGAATCAGGGCTGCATTTTTGTCGGGCACGGCAATCCTTACAAGTTCAGCCCCAGCCTCAAAAAGCCTGTAAATCTGCTCAAGAGTTTCTCCGTAATCACCGGAACAGGTATTTGTCATTGACTGAACCGTGATTGGAGCATCGCCACCGATAAATAAGCTCCCAACACGGACAGAATTAGTTTTTCTTCTCTTGACTTTATCCATTTTAAACACCGCTGGCTTCATCTGCTTAAAACTTTAGATCTAAAAAATTTTAATGGCTTAATTATTCGGTGCTATGATAAAACGCAATACATCCTGGTATGTAACAAACAAGATTAGTGTTATCAGCAGGGCAAAACCAATAAAATGAATAAGGCCTTCCTTTTCCGGCTCGATTGGGCGTCCCCTTACAGCTTCGACTGCCAGAAAAAGCAGTCGGCCGCCGTCCAGCGCCGGTATAGGAAGCAGGTTTATAATTCCCAAGTTGATACTAATCAATGAGGTTAAAATTAACAGGTTAACAATACCAGTCTGTGCCACTTCTCCTATCGTAGCTACAATGCCCACCGGCCCGGCAACATCAAGGGGGGCCTGCCCTGAAACAACCTGGTAAAGGGCAGCCAGTATTAGTCCGAAGCGTTCAAAGCTAACAATAAGAGACGGGAAAAAGCTGTATTTATTTATCACCGGGCCAATACCAATCACACCGCGTTCCCGATCAGGCTCTGGTGCGATCTCAGTAGTAACGGTAAATTCTTCAACAGACTCGTCTCTCTCAATAATCAGCCTAACTTCTTCATTAGGTTTCACTGATATATACTTTAAAACATCATCCCATTTTTGAACAGGATTACCGTCGATAGCTGTAACCAGGTCTCCTGCTTTAATACCAGCATCCTCTGCCGGAGAATTTTCCACGATATAGCCAATACGAGATGTTTCAGTGTCCGGTACACCTAAAATGAAAAAGAAGAGCATAAAGAATATAAATAGTGCCAGCACCAGGTTCATAGTTGACCCGGCAAGCAAAACAGCTGCCCTCTTTAAAATTGACTGTCTGGGAAAACTGTCAGGCTTTGAAGCTTCTTCCGGACTTTCACCAAGCAGGCGGCAAAAACCTCCCAGAGGCACAGCCCGCAGTGAATAATCTATACCGGCTTTTGTCCATCCCAAAAGCTTCGGGCCAAATCCGATAGCCAGTTCCAGAACTCTTATTCCTGTTAAGCGAGCAACAAAATAATGGCCCAGTTCATGGACAAGAATCAACAGCCCAAACACTAAAACAGAAGCTATAAAAGTTTGCATTTTAATTCACCCTTTTCATCAATTCATCGATTATCTCGCCAGCCATTAACCGGGACCACCTGTCAGCGCCAACCACTTCTTCAACCCCGGGGTCACTGACAACTGTGTGTTTCTGCATCACGGTTTCAATTATATATGGTATCGACGTAAAGCCAATTTTTCCTTTTAAAAAAGCGCTAACGGCCGCTTCGTTAGAACCATTTAACACGGCTGGCATTGTTCCTCCGGTTCTCGCGGCGCTGTAGGCCAGTTCAAGGCATGGAAAGTTTAACCTGTCGGGACGATCAAACTCCAATACCCCCCCAAACGGGTTATATTTGTTAAAATTATTTTTTTTACGTTCCGGATAGGTTATTGCATACTGGATTGGCAGCTTCATATACGGAGGCCCCAGTTGGGCTAAAATTGATCCGTCAATATATTCTACCATAGAATGAATAATACTTTGCCTGTGAATTATTACTTTAATTTGTTCAAGCCTTAAATTAAAAAGCCACATTGCTTCAATTACTTCAAGACCCTTGTTCATCATCGTCGCCGAGTCGATTGTAATTTTATTACCCATCTCCCAGTTAGGATGATCTAAGGCATCGCCTGGTGATACTTTTTCCAGCTCTTCTTTCGTCCTTCCGTAAAAAGGACCGCCCGAAGCTGTAAGGTAGATTTTGCTTACGTTTGCTGATGAAGAAGATCCGAGGCACTGCCATATTGCTGAATGCTCGCTGTCGACAGGCAGTATTTTATTCCGATCAAGCAACCCTTCCCGCATAAGAATCTCACCGCCGATTACAAGCGATTCCTTGTTGGCCAGGGCAATCGTTTTTCCATTCTTTAGGGCGGCAACCAGGGGTTCAAAACCACTAAAACCAACCTGGGACATAACTATAAGATCGGCCGTGGGCCAGGTAGCAGCTGCCAACTGGCCTTCTAAACCGGACTGAACAATACATTTTTCCGCTTTTACATTCTCACGCAAACGGGCGGCAGCTTCTTTACCGACAAGAGCAGCCAGCTCAGGCTTAAAACGCCTTACCTGTGCAGCAAGCATATCATCTCTGCTTCCTGCAGCCAGGGCTACAATTTTATATTCAGGGCCGAGGGCCTTAACAACTTCAAGGGTTTGAGTGCCAATCGAACCTGTGGATCCAAGTACAGCAATATTTTTCATTTAATTAATAACCTCAGTTAAAATTCAACAACAGCATATAATAATACACAAAGGGAGCTGCCAGAATAAGACTGTCTAAACGATCCATAATTCCTCCATGTCCGGGGATAATGCCGCTTGAATCCTTTACCTGCATCTGCCTTTTCAGGGCTGATTCCAGCAGATCGCCAAGCTGGGCAAAAACGGCAATTCCCAGGGCCAGAATAGCAGACTGCAAAGGGTTTAATGGACTTATATCCGGTAATAGTATTGATACTGAAAAAAATATGGTTACTATTGCGCCAATACCGGCCATGGAGCCTTCTGCCGATTTTTTTGGGCTGATCTGCGGTGCAAATTTCCGAATACCCCATTTAGTGCCAATAAAATAGGCTGCTGTATCATGAATCCATACTCCGGCCAGTAGAATATATGTATATAATGCTCCATCAGGCAGCATACGCAGCATTACCATATAGCCGGTCAATCCTCCCAGGTAAACCATGCCCCACAAAGAAAGCGCCGCATCGGATATACTGGTT
>PWSG01000177.1 GCA_003564055.1 Syntrophomonadaceae bacterium | reverse complement strand
TCACGGGAAACAGCTTCATCTGCTTCAATAGAAATATCCATCTTTTCGGAACGACCGATAAAGTTTCGCTCCGAGGTAATACGAAAATCATGGCCTTTTGCCGGCCCGGAAATTGCAACCAGCCATCCTGAAACGGGCTCTATCCCTATCTTTTTTTCATAGATCCCCATGGTTTTGCCTTTATCTGCCTGGCCAGGCTCTGCCATGGGCCTGGTAACCCCGACTTCATAGTTTGATTCACCCGGACGTTTTGCCATAGTTTTTTGAATATCTATGCCAAGGTTCTGCACACCACAGTATGGGCATGATGTATGCTTATTAGAATCATAGTAGTGCCCGTTATCACATCTGGTAAGAGGTTCCATGGTAATATAATCCCTCCTTGTTGTTTTTAGCTACCTTAATACTATTGGCCAAAATAGTTTCTTTTTTTCTGCTAAAACGGCGAGGGCTGTATAGTTATCATGCTTTACTTCCAATCTGTTAAGCAGTCTTTTCTCCATTTTCGATAACCAGTCCCGGGCAGAGGCAGAGCTTTTTAAATCTGCCTCCATTTCTGCCTCATAGATGTAGTCCCAAAAACCGTCACTACAGAGCAGAAATGCATCCTGCGGATCTACAACGACCGATTTATTATGCAATGCAAAACAGCTTGTATCGTTGCTGTCGAATACCTTGAGCAAGCGATTACGGTCTTCATGAAAACGAACCTGGTCAGCTGTTATTTCCCCACTGTCAACCAGATACTGGGGAAGGCTGTGATCCCTGGTTTGGAAATCTACCCGCCCTGCTTTAAAGTGGTAAAGCCGGGAATCGCCCACATGGGCCCAGGTTGCACAGTTTTTTCCTGTAAGCAGGATAACAAGGGTAGTTTTTGCTGAATTGCCCTTTCCCACTTTTGACTGTAATGCTTCCATGGCCCGGCCGGCTGATTCCAGATAGTTAACCAGGTAATCAACCGTTGAGCCGGGCTGCTTTTTGAATGCTTCGATAACGCTAACACAAGCTGTTTTTGCGGCTAAATCACCGCCATAATGTCCGCCAAGTCCGTCTGCAACGACATGACAACCGTGCCCTTTGTGCTGCAGGTAAGCAGCGTAGTCTTCGTTTTTGCTACGGCCGCCTTTATGTGATATTAAAGCCGCTTGATATTTCATATTATGACTCTACTTTCACCTCAAATACTTCATTAGGATCAGCCAGGTAGAACCTGTCACCGGGGTTAAGGTGATAAGATTGGCCCGGTTCAAGTTTTTGATTTGATGACAAGTAAGTCCCGTTTGAAGAAGAATCCATCAGGGCAAACTTATGTGTTCTTTCATCAAAACGGATTGTCAAATGTTTACGGCTGATTTCTTCCCTATCCTGGGGATAGACAAGCTGTGAAAGCCTGGGATCGCGACCAAGGGTGATCTGGTTTTCAGATAATTCCAGGGTCTGTCCGGCAAAGTGTCCGGATATACCTTTTACCACCGGTCTCGGTTCTTTTCTTTTCGCCTGGGTCACAGCTGGAGCGGTCTCCGGCCTGGTCCTGGTTACCGGTCCTGCGGCAGCTGTAACCTGCTGTGGTGAAGGCATTGAAGGTGTTGACATGGAAGGAACAGGCGCTTTTCTACGTGTTACTAAAACTACAGCTAAAGCAATTATTAAGAACGCTGCAGCACCAAGAATAATGAAAAGGGTCTGATTAGTAACTCCTACAACAGAATCATCATCGTCTGGAAGCGTGACAGCTTCTTCTGTATCGTCAGGCGGGGTAGGCAGTTCTTCTGGAGGTTCAGTAATTTCTCCAGCTTTTTTATAGCTAATACCTCTGCTGTCAAGAATATCAGTCAAATAGTCAATCTGAAAAGCGCCATGAATACCTTCTGAAAAGGCCATGGTTAAAGTATTGACCCCTACAACCTGACCATGTTCATTGACCAGGGGCCCGCCGGAGTTTCCCGGGTTAATGGAAGCATCCATCTGGTAGTAGCCTACACCTTCAACCGAGAGTTGCTTGCTAATAATACCCTGGGTCATGGTAGCATCCTGGGGATAAGCCGCCGGGAAGTCAGCTAAACCATATTTGCCCCACTCCAGAGGAAATTCGACTCCGGCATCAGTCGGAAAGCCAATCGCATATACAGGTTCACCTACTTCCACCATGTCCCTGCTGGCAAGCTCCAGGGGTTCATAAGTATGCAATAGATGATCAGGGTCAATTCTTAATAGAGCCATATCAACCCTGGGCAGGGGCACGTGGATAGTAGCCGGCACCAAATCGTCCCTGGAGCGGTAAACATATATTTCGACGGGAACCTGAGGCAAGTCATAAAACATCCAAGGGTTGGCTACATGCAGGTTGGTCGCCACGTATTCAAACGGGGCCTCATCTCCAACCACAAAACCGCTGCCAATGCTTAAAAGCTCGGAACGAGGCCGCTCAGTATCTGCTCTGAATACAACTACCCTGACTACACTGTTGCGGGTATCTGCGATCGAGCCCTGGGCAAAAGCTGTATGTCCGATTGATAGGAGAAATAATAAAACCATTGATAAAAACAGAAATCTCCGCAAACCTTTCATGTTAATCATTTTCATCCCCCTTTGTCTTTTGTTCATCAACCGCTTTACATGAAAGCACCAGGATCGTTATATTATCCTGATGCCTCTTTTCTTTAAACAAAGCCTGTTTAACCAGTTCCTCGGCAATATTAACCGGAGAAACTTTAAATACTTCCACAATCTCGTCAAGGGAAAGGGTATTGGTTAAGCCATCACTGCATAACATTATGGTATCACCGGGTTTCAAAATTACCGGCTCCTCGCTATAGTCAACCTCACTTATTTCATGGCTGCCCAGGTAACTGGTTAGAAAAGCACGTTCGGGATGACTATTAGCCTCCTTTCTGGATATTAAACCTTTTTTTACTTCTGTTTCGAGCTTATTAGCATAAATATGTTCTTTGTTAAGTTGCTCTAAACTGCCGTCACTATAATGATAAATGCGACTATCCCCAACAGATAACCAGTCCATCTTACCCTGTTTCACGGCAACTGCCACAAGGGTAGTACCAAGTTCATCATCTTCCCCGCCTGTAAAAGCTAGATCATAAACTGCCGTATTCGAACGATGTAGGGTTCTTAGAAGGTGCGTTTTTAAGGGCTCTTCATTCCGCCTGTCTTTGTATTCCCTGAGAAAAACACTTACGGCTACCTGGCTGGCCCGATCACCTTTTGCTAACCCCCCCATGCCGTCAGCTACAACAGCTAGTACTCCATTTTTTTCAACATAATCAGAATCTGAAAGATCAGAAAACCCAAAAGCGTCTTCCTGTCGCTCCCTCGCCCCTATATGCTGACAATTAGAAGGAACCAGTTTCAAGCAACTGGTAGAAAATGCAGCGACTTCCTGTAACTTATCTTTTTTTTCTTCCCTATCTTTCTTGACTTTCTGAACATTTCTTTTAGTTGCAACTTTACTTTCCATTCTATCTTTTCCAACTGCTTTGAATGAATTATCATCGACAGCAGATTTACATATTTTCCCATTAGCCTGATCTTGTAATCTGCTTTTAACTGTGCTATTCTTTATTTTTAGGTCATGAAGTTCCCCTGAATTTTTGTTTTTTGAATTGCTTGCCATTTTACTATTTGCATTATTTTTATTATGCAAATTGCGTTTTTTGTTTTTCTTTTTCCACCAAAATAACATATCCCGGTAATCACCCTTTAGTTTGGAGTTTATTGTAAATACGTTATATTAAATCGTTATTAACTGTTAGATTTTGATCTTAATTACTATGAATATTTTTGTATTCTTCTTAAAATATAATAATCCTTCCTTTTGTTAGATAATCTTTAAAAGTATATTCTATTCAATCATAACTTTATAGTGTTCACTGCCTCCCAGGATAAATGTTAGCTCCACTTTCTGTATCAAATACCTAACTTTTCTTTTATTACAATTTTTTGTGGTTAGGTATAGGTGCCACTAACTGTATGTGAGCATTTTCAAAAATAAATACTTATTTATAACTATT
>PWSG01000187.1 GCA_003564055.1 Syntrophomonadaceae bacterium | reverse complement strand
TTCATCAAATCGTTATGCCAACCCGCATAATAAGGGCTGCGCCGTAAACAGACTTGATGCAATGATTTTAAGCGCTACCGAGGTAGACACTGACTTTAATGTAAATGTTCATACTGGCTCTGATGGTCGGGTTATGGGCGGTTCGGGAGGGCATGCCGATACAGCGGCCGGTTCAAAACTGGCTGTAATTGTCGCGCCTTCGATTCGCAAAAACATCCCCATTGTCATAGAAAGGGTCAATACTGTTACAACTCCCGGTGAAACAGTAGACTGCCTGGTTACGGAGCATGGAATTTCAGTTAACCCCCGGCGGAGCGATCTGGCAAGTGATCTTAACAGCGCAGGATTACCCCTGATCAGTATCAATGATCTGCAGAAGGAAGTTGAAAAGAAAACCGGCAGGCTTGAGCCGGTACAAGCTTCAGAAAAGATTGCTGCAGTTGTTGAATACCGTGATGGTACAGTGATCGATGTAATCAGGGTGTTGAAGTAAGTAGCTAAGATAAGAACGCAACTGGAGAAATTGTAGCATAAGAAGAACCCCCTTGTTTTAGAGGGGGTTCTTTAATAGTGATTCTCGATCCCTTTAAGACAACTAAGCTTTTAAAAACTGCCCGGACCTTCTGAGGTATCTACACTTTCGATGTCCTGTGCTTTGAATTCCTTATCTTTCATCTCGGCTGCAGCAGTGGCGGCTTCTTTTTGTATTCTTTTTAGCGGACCGATACTCTTATGCTGACGCACCCCAAATATAAGCACAAAGAATATCACGGCAGCGCCGACAATGGCATAAGAGAGGTTAGGGTGAAATAACGGTACCAGTGCTACCAGGGAAAGAATAATTTTTAAGGGAACATCGTAGCGCACATTATTGATAAAGCGGCCGAACATGGCGAAGGTAAAGCCCAGGGTTCCCAGGGCAACTATTATAGTATCACGAATCTGTGGCAGGCCGGGAGTTGTAACCAGGTCAGTGCGGACAAAGATGGCAAAGGACATGACCAGGATAGGCAGGCAGATTTTGAGCGCCATCATCATCGTTCTCATAAACGAGGCGTTGGCCAAACGTGAAGCGACTGCTGCTGTCAGCGAAGTCGGTGGTGACAGTTCACCCCATACTGAAATCAAAAAGACAAATACATGGGCAATCCAGGGGTTGACACCCCATTGAATAAGAGGTGGGGCGACAATAACAGCTACAACTATATAGGTAGCAGTGGGCGGAAGCCCGGTTCCTGCCAGCCAGCCGAAACCCCAGGCAACAAGGATGGTTAGGAAAATACTAACTGCGCCAAGCTGCATCATCAGGGCCCCCATGCGCATAATAAAGCCGGTTACGGTAAAAAGGCCGATCATGATCCCCAGGGTCGACATCAAGATCACCAGGTACCAGGCCATATCGGCATGAGTTTCAATTATTTCCCTTAGCATGGAAGGCAGGTGCTGATCTTTAAAGGTGCTATCCTGGGCCACATATTTGTAATACAGGTGAATAGCAAAAAGTAACAAGCCGAGAATAGCGGCTGTATATACTGCGGAACGCATTGGCCCCAAACCGACTACACCCATCATGATAATCAAGGAGAATATACAGGCAAAAAAGGAGTAGGTTTTTAGCTTGTCATAAGTTGGCACCGCAGGCGGATCAATTTGTTCCTGCGAAACTGAGCTGACGCTGAGCAGGTAGACAGACATGACAACAGCAGAAAAGTAGATGAAACCCAGGGAAAATCCACGAATAACCACGTCCCAATAGGGGACACCGATAAAGTCAGCCATGATAAAACCTGCTACAGCCATTAAAGGTGGCATGATCAGTCCACCCATTGAAGCGGCAGTTTCCACAGCGCCTGCGTAGACCGGATGAATGCCGTGTTTGATCATCAAGGGGATGGTAAAACTTCCGGTAACTGCGGTATTTGCGGCTCCACTGCCGCTTACCGCACCAAGGGAGGCTGAACTTAAAACAGCAACCTGGGGAATATTGTGCTTGGTTCTACCGAAGACACCATAGATATAGGAGATGATTGCACTTTGTGCCCCGAAGGCTTTTGCTACGGCGGCCAGCAGCAGGAAAGCGGCAACCAGGGTCAGGGCCATCTGGGCGTAGCGTCCGTATATCCCTGTAGCAAGTTCTAAGGTTGTGGAGCTGACGATACGAGACCAGGATACCCCCGGATGCCAGAAAAAGTCCAGTGGTGAAAGGTAGCCGAAAAGGCTATATATTATTAAAACTAAGTTTACTGCAAACAGGATAGTGTGAATCTTGCGGGATATTTCCATGACCAGTAAAAATACCAGTGTCCCAACCACAAAATCCATTTGGTTATACGAACCTGCCCGATACATGAAAATATTTTCATATTCGAAGTAAAAGTAGATAAAGGCGAACAGGGCGATGCCGATATAGATAACGCCAATTATTCGGTTCAACACAGTTCCCAGGCGCGGGTAAATATTCTTGGTTTGCAAGGTGTTTAAAACGAAGATAATAATTGTTATCGGGACCATCCGGGTGGCAAGCAGCAGCGGTCCCCCGGTGCCCGTAAGAAAGTATTGAACAAGGTAAACAAAAAAGAATGCTGAAACAACGAACGATAGATTGCGGAGGGTCAATTTTGATTTGAGCCGAACAAAAAAAGGTTCTTGCATGTTTATAGCTCTCCCCTTTTAGGTGCTTGTTGCTTTAATCGAAATTCCATGCATGCGGCCGACTGTTTTTGACAAAAAGGGTACTGGCCGCATGCACGGAAACGCTCTTGCTCATCAACTTCTATGTTTCAGGGCTATTGAGCCTTAAGGAATATTAAATCTTAGACGCTATTCACCAACCCTTTCCCAGGCGTCGTCCCAGGCGCCTCTTTCTTCAAGAAACTGAGCCATTCCTTCGTGAACCGGGATATGCGGGTTAGCGCGGATGCCGGATACCTGCATACCGACAAAGTCGGCGGCCAGTGGCCCAAAACCGGGTTCATAACCAGCCAGACGGTCGGCTGCGGCTTCGAAAATCTCCAGCTTCATTTTTACAAACTCAGCCGGAGTTTCGGTCATTACGTTATAGGCAAAGAGAATAGGCACAGCCTTGTAGGTTTCTGTTCCCACATCGGTGGAAAAGGGAACGGTTGCATCGATTTCTACTACCGAAAGGCCGGCTGCTTCAAGCGTTGCTACTTCTTCATCACTCGGGCTGACTGCATAAAGTTCGTCAGCCATTCTCATTTCTGCCTCTCTTAAGTAGGTTGGCAGGGACAGGCCTGCAGTAGTATAAATAGCTGCGCCCGAGATAGAGCCGTCTCTTAAAGCATCTGCTACCATTCCCGAATCAATTTCTTCATGGCCAAAATCTAAGCCTAAGGCGTTAAAGATACGGCCCATGTTCAACCAGTTCATGTAACCGGCAGGTGTGAAGAAAACAGGCTCTCCACTCAGGTCGCTCCAGCTTTGGAATTCATCTGCGCGATCTTTGTGAACAGCGAGTGAAGTTTCCATCGGATAGGCGTAGAAACTGTGAACCAGCAGTTCAGCATCTTCTCTGCCCGGCCAATCTTCATAGCTGTAGGCAGCTTCTTCGGCATAAACCTGGGTCATTCCAACATCAGCGGTGTAGGCGATATCGCCGTCCCCTTCCATGGCTGCCTTCATGCCGGCGCCGGTTGCCGGGAACGGGTGAATGGTAACAACATACTGATCAGGCAGTTCACGGTTTAGTTCTTCAACCATTAAACTGGCCACGGAGTAACCATATGAGCCGACATCGGCTGTATTCCACCTGATAGAGATTCGACCAACGGGTTCCTCTACCGGTTCATCAGGGTCTACCGGTGGAGGCGGCTCTGCCGGGGCACAACCGGCGATTGTAAACGCAAAAAGCATTAACCCCACCAGTATTAATCCAAACATCACTTTAAATTTAGAATTACTAAGCATTTTCTTACCCCCAGTTTTTTTATTAGCTACTTAATCATAGTTGTCCGTGCTAATGACATGGTATTATCTTTTAAATATCCAGGCCAGTTCTCACCTCCCC
>PWSG01000178.1 GCA_003564055.1 Syntrophomonadaceae bacterium | reverse complement strand
CCTCCGACTACGACGCAGAGAAGCTTCAGGAGCGACTCGCAAAGCTTGCTGGTGGTGTTGCGGTCATTAACGTGGGCGCTGCTACCGAGGTTGAACTCAAAGAGAAGAAGCATCGAGTTGAGGATGCGCTTTCGGCTACTCGTGCTGCTATCGAAGAAGGCATCATCCCGGGTGGTGGTGTAACCCTGGTGCAGATTATTGAAGCCCTCGAAAAGGCTGATCTTTCCAGTATGAGCCAGGACGAGCTGGTTGGTTTCAAGATTGTTACCCGTGCTCTGGAAGAACCAATTCGGCAGATCGCTACCAACGCCGGGCTGGACGGATCTATCATTGCCGAGCGGGCCAAGAACGAGAAGAAAGGAATTGGTTTCGACGCGGCCAAGATGGAGTGGGTCAACATGGTTAAGGCCGGGATCATTGATCCGGCCAAGGTTGCACGATCTGCGCTACAGAACGCAGTATCCATCTCTGGACTTCTGCTTACCACTGAGTGTATTGTCACCGATCTTCCCGAGAAGGATGACGGCGGTGCCGGTGCTGGCGGTGGAATGGGCGGCATGGGCGGAATGGGAGGCATGGGCGGCATGATGTAAGCCGGCCTGCTTCGGTTTCGCAGACAGTTTGGCATAAGAGTTTCAGGGGAAGCCGCCGGCTTCCCCTGTTTTGTTCCCGGGGGGACAATGCGTAGAGAAGAGTTTGTTTTTACAATTGGATATCAGGGTGATGCGGCGATTGTCGACCGTACGGCAATGAAAAAGTATGCTCAGCTTGGCACCATGGAGTTGCTTGAACTTGGCCTCTACAGGGCTGCCTTCTGTTCTGCACTGTACGCGGCAAATGACGATGAGATGGCCGGTTTTCTGCAAGCCTTTTCCGACAAAACCGGGATTAAGTCCGACACTGCGGATGACCTGAAGCGACTGTTTGGAGTTTATCCTACCGAAGGCGTAAACAAGACCCTGCTCATATAGAGCGACTTCCGTGGACCGGCCCGCCTAGAATTCACTTAGGTTGACCAGCCGATGGCCATTGTGCTACCGTGGCGCAAATCCGAACAAGCGAGGATGTAGACTATGATTGATTCGATATTAGAAAATATGGCCATGCTTCAGGCCGGTGGGGCCGCGTCTATGACGCCAACCCTTATCACCTTCGGTCTTGTATTCTTGATCTTTTACTTTCTTATTATTCGACCGCAGAACAAGAAGCAAAAGGAAACCAAGGCAATGCTTGAGTCTCTCAGCAAGGGAGACCGGGTAGTTACCATTGGGGGAATCCGGGGCATCGTTCATACCGTGAAGGACGACGTCATTATTGTGCGAGTGGACGGAGAGACCAAGTTGGAATTCAACAAGAGTGCGGTCTCGACGGTACTCGACAAGAAGAAGAACGTCGGTGGCGGAAAGAACAAAGAGAAAGCAGAGGTCGCAGCACCGACCGAGACGGAGTCGGACTCTGAAGCAACCGACGACAACAAATAATACTAATTCAACACAGGGTTGGAGGCATCCGGCGCCGGAGTCTAAAGCATGAGTAAGAGATTTCGTTTTCTGTTCACACTAACGCTGATCATCATCGGCGGATTTTTTCTGTATCCTACCATCAACTGGTACTTTTTCATCTCGGAATCCGATAAGGAACTTGCAGCAGCATCACGGCAACAGATCCGTGAGCATGCACAGGGCGAGGCGCGTGAGGTTCTTTTAGAACTGCGCGAACTGGTTGCCCAAAACGGAACCATGCCGCTCCCCGAGGAGTACAGGTATCTTCTGCCTTACGCTCGAGAGAACCTGCGTTTATCGGGTGAAGAAGTGCCGAGCGACTGGACCGTGGTCGGCTTTCTTGCTGCCTTTCGGAGTGAGCGAGAGGCTTTTGGGGTCATTGAGACCCATCATCGTGACCGAGTCACGGCCCTCAAAAATATGAAGACTCGTATTGTCGAGCTTGGACTGGATCTTTCGGGGGGAATTAGCGTTACCCTTGAGGCCGATGCCGACAGCCTCGCCGAGCGGCTGGGGCAAACGCCCAGCGCGACGCAGCTGGACGAAGCTGTAGACCTTGCCGTCGAGGTTCTCCGCAACCGGATTGACCGCTTCGGTGTGACTGAGCCGGTTATACGGCGTCAGGAAGGCGGACGCATTGGCATTGAGATTCCGGGTGACGACGACCGTGAGAGGGTGAACGCCTTTCTCATGGGAAGTGGCAGCCTCAATTTCCACATTGTAGCTGACGAGGTGACTGAGCAGCTCATCCAGGAGCAACAACGGACTCCCGGCTGGGATCCGGATATTGACGGTATTCCCGAGTTTGTACCAGCTGGCGTTGAGGTTGTGCCCTATATGACGCGCGACGCCTACGGTATTGATCAACTGGTTCGTTATATTGCCATTCGCGAGGATGTCCGTGAGCATGGTCTACCCGGTCAGTACATTACCGAGGCACAGGTTGGTCGCGACCAGCTGACAAACCGGCCCACCGTCAACTTCGTACTTGACCGCCAGGGTGCCGACCTGTTTGCCAGGCTGACACGAGACAATGTGGGCCGCAGCATGGCCATTGTCATGGACGGACGTGTCCGTGCCTACGCAACCATACAGGAAGAGATTCCAACCGGACAGGTACGCATTTCCGGTTTTGACCAGGAGCAGGCGCGCGATATAGCCACGGTGCTCCGCACTGCAGCACTGCCTATAGATCTTGTTGTTTTGAATCAGCAGGTAGTTGGCGCCTCTCTGGGTGAGGCTACGATAGAGGCTGGACTCAAGGCTGTCATGATTGGTCTTGGTCTGGTGCTTGTCTTTATGTTGCTCTACTACCAAGGTGCAGGGGTTATCGCCAACATCGTACTCATTCTGAACCTGTTCTTCCTGGTGGCGGTGCTCTCGGCCTTTAATCTCACGCTGACCCTTACCAGTATTGCAGGTATTATTCTAACGGTCGGTATGGCGGTTGACGCCAACGTCATTATCTTTGAGCGCATTAAAGAGGAGTACAGGTTAGGCAAAAGCGCGAAGGCAGCTGTGAAGGCTGGCTACGACAAGGCGTTTTGGACCATTATGGATGCCAACATCACTACCTTCATTGCAGCAGTTTTCCTTTCGCAACTGGGAACCGGGCCTATTCAAGGTTTCGCGGTGACCCTGGCGGTTGGAATCGTGTGTTCAATGTTCTCGGCCTTGTTTGTATCGCGACTGGCTTTCGATTTTGTGATTGATGTTTTGAAGAGTTCAAAGCTGAGCATCGGCTGGGGAGTTTCAGCATGAAAACAGTACTCAACGTAACTAAACTCCGGTTTCCGGCGCTTGCGCTTTCGGCAGTATTGATAATTGCAGGTTTTGCTCTGACCTACACCCGAGGTGGATTTAACCTGGGTATAGACTTCCAGGCCGGACTCAGTCAGCAGCTGGAGATAGAGACACAGCAGGCGCCGAGCGCCGACGATCTGCGGGAGCTGCTGATAGAAATTGACGGCCTACAGGTGCAGGAAGTAAGCCTGAACGAGCAGCCTGCCTTCACGGTTCGGGTGCGGGATGACGGCACTATGAGCAACTTCTCGGAAGTTATGGGTGCGCGTGTTATAGAGCTCATTGAAGAGCAGTTTGGTGCGGGCAGCGTCAATGAGGTCGAACGCAGTTTCGTGGGCCCACGCTTCTCGGCGGATCTTACCCGTAACGCCTTCCTTCTGGTTGGTTTTGCTATGGGACTCATTCTGCTCTACGTGTGGTTCCGATTCAGGCTCGGGTACGCTGTCAGCGCTATCGCTGCGGTTGTTCATGACGTCGCGTTCATGCTGGCCTTTATCGGGGCGGCACAACTAGAGGTCTCAACCGCTACCATAGCAGCGGTGCTCACCATTATCGGTTACTCACTCAACGACACCATTGTAATCTTTGATCGTGTGCGGGAAAACGAAGACCTGCTTCGTGACTCAAATTTCGCAAACACCTTGAATGTGAGCATCACTCAGAGTCTGAGCCGTACCTTGATCACATCAATAACGACGCTCCTTGCAGTCTCCGCCATTTACTTCTTTG
>PWSG01000316.1 GCA_003564055.1 Syntrophomonadaceae bacterium | reverse complement strand
CTTAACTTACGGGGCGGGTTTAATAGCCAGCTTTTTAAACCAATCACGGGTTTATCCATTTTCAACGCTAAAGCGATTTCTGAAAGGGTACCGTACTCTCCGCCAACAGCAATAACAGCATCGGCTGTTTTCGCGATAACTGCATTACGGGCTTCCCCCATTCCGGTAGAAACCGCAAATGACAGGTATCGATTACCCTCACGGGTGCTGTCACCCGGCAGTATACCGATAACAGTCCCGCCCGCTTCGCGGGCTCCGGCAGAAGCTGCCTCCATCACTCCGCTTCCGCCACCACAAACAATAACACCGCCTTTTTTTGCTATCTCCATGCCAACCTGGGTAGATAGTATTTCTTCTTCTTCGGAACAGTTTGAACCGCCAACTACAGCTATATAAAGCAAGCTTATTCTTCCTCCCTTATTGCCCTGTCGATCAAAGATCTAATTATACTGCAAATAGTTATTGAAGCTTATGCTTATTGTTCAATGCACACTGTTAACAGGGTATTAGCCAGAGAGAATGCCCTGAATATGTTTTATATTTTGGACCGCATGAGTTTCTTTATCAAGCATGACAGCAACCAGGTCTATGCGGGAAGGCACCTCTCGTTTGTATGCGGACTGCAGGTAATAGAGAGCCAGGCGGCGCAATTGCTGTGCTTTTTTGCCCGTAATTGACTCTTCTGGTCTGCCAAAAGCTGCCCCTGTTTTGGTCCGCACCTCCACAACGACAATTGTATTCCCGTCGCGGGCAATTATATCTATTTCACCAAGCCTGCAGCAGTAATTTGTTTCAACAATCCTGTAACCGAGTTTTTCTAAGTGCAGCCTGGCGGCTTTTTCGCCCACCGCCCCAACACGCAGGCGCTTTTTAGTCATTAAGTCTCTCCCTGTATTATAGTGCCCCTAAACCACAGGAGACGCTTATTTTTATTATGGCTCATCGGTTAACCGAAATGAACGGCGATGTTCAGGGCAGAGGCCAAATTTGCCAATAGCATCGCGGTGTTCATAGGTGCCGTAACCACTGTTTTTAATAAACCCATAGGAGGGATACCTGTTATGTATATCAGCCATAATTTTATCCCTTGCTACTTTTGCAAGCACCGATGCGGCCGCTATCGAAAGCGACCTTGCATCACCACCGATAACTGCTTTCTGGCTGAAAGGGCAATTTTTAATTTTGAATCCGTCAATTAATACATAATCAGGCTTGAGAGGTAGCTTCTGAAGAGCTCTTTTCATAGCCAGCATAGATGCCGCATGAATATTGTGTTGGTCTATTTCCCGGCAAGACGCACTGGCAATGGCATAGCTATGAGTGTTAATGACAATTTGTTCAAATAATAGTTCACGGGCAGCTTTAGATAATTTTTTAGAATCATTCAGGCCGGTAATAAGGGGAGCTTCCGGATCCAGAATAACTGCTGCTGCAACTACGGGACCGGCAAGCGGTCCACGCCCAGCTTCATCTACACCTGCAACCATTTTATAACCCCGTGCCCAAAGTGTATTCTCTTCAGCCATCATTTTTTGCAGGCGAGCCTCTTCTTTAATTTTTTTTTCCTTTCGCCGGTGATATTTAGCTAAAAGGACAGCCGCACCATGCCTTTTGTCTCTTTCCAGAAGTTCTTCTTCCTGCGGGCATAAATCTTCCTTTTGACTTAAATATTTGGCCAGTTCGGCAATTGTCATCTGATCGAAAGACACGGAGTGTAACTCCTTTTCTTAGCCCTTTAAAAGGTGATTTCTGACTGCTTCAAACCACTAATTGTCGATTTAAAAAAATAGCAGCTACTCAGGCATGACGCCGCTTATCATTCAACAAGGACAATGGGCTGAGCAGTGAAAAAAATACAGATCTCTTCTTCTTTTAATCCGGAGGGTCTTCTAAAGTAATTCTACCCAGCAAACCAGCCTGAAAATCCCGCAGAACAATGCCGCTTGCCCTTTCAAGATCCACCTGTCCTTCAGCTTGCAGGCAGCCATGAGATTTGCCAATGTATGCAAGCATTTTCTCAGCATCGTCAGCTTTTAAATCTCCATAACGCTCTAATAGGTGTTCTTCTTTTCCTTTTTGCAGGTAATTGTCAAGCAGCCATAAGGCAATGCTCTGCTGGTCAAGCCTGCCAGGCGGCATTGCCCCTACTGCGGCAAGAGGCCAGGTTGAAGATTCTGTAATCCTGGGCCAGAGTATACCGGGAGTATCTAAAAGTTCCAGTCCCGGTGTAATCCTTATCCACTGCCGCCCTCTTGTTACTCCGGGTTGGTTAGCGGTCCTGGTTACCGCTTTATGCACAAAATAGTTTATTAAGGTTGACTTTCCGACATTGGGGATTCCAATAAAGATCATTCGCAGAGGGCGCTTGATACGGGTGCTGCGCAGGTTGTCTTCCTCGCTTTTCAGGTATCTTAAAAGTTTTTTAAGGTAATATTTATGATAAACGCTAAAAGGCATCGCTTGTTGAGACGTGCCCTGAAAATATTTTAGCCAGCGCCCGGTAACAACTTCTTCGGCCCGATCAGCCTTGTGCAGAAGAAGAAGATGCTTCTTGCCTTCGAGAAGATCTTTTATGGCAGGATTACGGCTGCTGATTGGAATGCGTGCATCAAGCAGCTCTACAACCAGGTCAATTATTTTCAAATCCTGGCGCAAGACATTCAGTGCCCTGGCCATTGATCCCGGGTACCACTGGCCTTTTGTCAAAATTAATCCACCTTAGAAGTAATAGCGCGGGCCTCCCAGGGTGGCCAAAATATAAAGAAAGCCCGGCCTTTTAAATGCTCCCGCGAAACGAATCCAACCCGGGGGTCTCTGCTGTCCATGCTGTTTTGGCGATAGTCGCCCATGACAAAATAATAGCCGGCAGGAACCTCCGCCGGGCCATAATCATAACTGCCCGTATTTTTGCGCAGGTATGGTTCATCAAGCATAGTGTTATTGATGTAAACCCTTCCATTAATAATTTCAACTTTGTCGCCTGCAACACCTATAACACGCTTGATAAAATCACGCCCGGGCTCAAACTCGAAAACGACTATATCACCAAACTTTGGGTCGTCAAAGTGGTAAACTACCTTATTAACCATCAACCGTTCAGTTTCGTGAAGGGTCGGGTACATAGACCTTCCCTCAACAACAAAAACCTCAAATAAAAACAGCCTGATCAGGATTGCCAGTATTACTGCAATCAGTATAGAACGAACCCAGTCCCAGATCTCTGCCCATTTACTCAATTAGATCATCTCCGCAACCTTAGCGACGTTCTTTAATCCTCGATGCTTTACCTTTCAGCTTGCGCAGGTAATAAAGCTTGGCCCGGCGCACCTGTCCTTTTTTCATAACCTCGATTTTACTAATCGAAGGGGAATGAACAGGAAATATTCTTTCAACACCGATTCCGAAAGTGACACGGCGGACTGTAAAAGTTTCCCTCGCCCCGCTGCCCTGGCGCCTGATTACGAAGCCTTCAAAAGCCTGGGTCCTTTCTCGACCACCTTCGACAACTTTAACGTGCACTTTAACTTTATCACCCGGGCCGAATTGCGGCAAATCACTTTTAAGGTTTTTCTTCTCAACCTCTTTTATTAAATCCATTTTTTCTTATACCTCCTTCAATCACCTGGTTATTAATTAATTTTGCTTATTTATGAGATCTTCTAAATATGATTTTTCATCTGCCGACAGTTTAGCTTTTTCCAGCATATCAGGTCTGCGCTCATAGGTCCGCCTGATAGATTCTTTCCTGCGCCAGCGTTCAATTTCTGCATGATTCCCAGAAAGAAGAACTGGCGGCACTTCCATCCCGCGATATACAGGCGGTCGGGTATAATGCGGATGTTCGAGAAAACAATCGCTAAAAGATTCATTAGCTGCGGCTTCCTCGGTAATAAAACCCGGTAAAAGGCGGACAACTGCATCTACAATAACTGCTGCGGGCAATTCGCCACCAGTTAGAACATAATCCCCGATAGAGTATTCTTCATCAACCATGGAAATACGAACTCTTTCATCAACTCCTTCGTAGCGACCGCAAAT
>PWSG01000241.1 GCA_003564055.1 Syntrophomonadaceae bacterium | reverse complement strand
TTTGCCGGTGGAATTATGCTTGCGATTGTGCTAACTGACCTGCTGCCAGAGGCTGTGGAATCGGGCAGTTTTCTAACTGCTTTTATAGGGCTTATTGTCGGGACAGTTTTCGTGCTTGTTATTGATTTAAAGATTCCGCACTTCCATTTATTTGAAACCACTGAAGAACTGGCCCGTTTTATACGTACAGGTACAATTCTGGGTCTCGGTATTGCGATGCATAACCTGCCCGAGGGTATTGCTATTGGGGCCAGTTATGTGGCCTCACCGGCGCTTGGTTTTACCCTGGCCGTAACTATTGCTCTACACAACATTCCTGAAGGTCTCGCTATGGCATGTCCGCTATGTGCAGGAGGAATGAGACTGCGCTGGATATTATTTTATACCGCCATGGCGGGCCTGCCAATGGGTCTTGGCGCTTTCGCAGGAGCCAGTTTCGGAGCAATTTCTCCACTTTTCCTCTCACTCTCTCTTGGCTTTGCGGGGGGTGCAATGCTCTATATTATTTTCGGTGAGCTAATCCCTGGGGCTCAGAATTCAGGTAAGGGCCACGCCGGAACTTTCGGAGCTGTTTTTGGCACCATTGCAGGAATATTACTGTTATCAGTTATATGATTGGATTTTTATAGTTGTTAGATTTATAGTTTTTTAATTTATCCTTAGCTTACAGACAGATCTTAAATTAGCAAGGCAATGAATAAAGCTGAATCAAGTATGCTTTTACGCTTAATAATTGTTTAATTAAGGCTGCCAATAAAAGCTACTCCTTTAAATCAAAACACCTTTGTTAGACTATGCAAAGGCAGTAAATTTGTGATATAATATACTAAAATGATAGGATTAATATAAATAATCTAAAAGGAGTTGTTTTTTATGACTAATTCCGGCGAAATGAAAGCAAACCGCCTGATTTATGAAAAGTCACCTTACCTGCTGCAGCATGCCTATAACCCTGTTGACTGGTTTCCATGGGGGGAAGAGGCTTTTGATAAAGCGAAAGCTGAAGATAAACCGGTTTTTCTAAGTATTGGATACTCCACCTGTCACTGGTGTCATGTCATGGAGAAAGATTCTTTTGAAGATAAGGAGGTAGCAAATTTATTAAACGCATATTTTGTTGCAATAAAAGTTGATCGGGAAGAGCGCCCTGATCTTGATCAAAAATATATGGCAGCCTGCCAGGCATTAACCGGGCAGGGAGGGTGGCCTCTTACTGTATTTCTTACCCCAGAAAAAAAACCTTTTTATGCTGGAACTTTTATTCCCAAAAATGCACGGTATGGGATGACCGGCCTGATGGACATTCTGCCAAAGTTAAACGAGTTTTGGAAAAATGATCGCCGCCGGGTTATCAAGGCAGGAGACGAACTGGTCGGGGCCTTGAAAAAAATGACAAAAGCCATGGAAATTAATGTTGCTGAGGAAAGTATAGAGCTCCCTGGCGAAGAAATGCTCGAGCAAGCTTCAATACAGTTGAAAAGTAGTTACGATCAAGAATATGCCGGTTTTGGCGGAGCGCCAAAATTTCCTGCCCCGCATCAACTTATATTTTTATTGCGTTATGCAAGTCGAAACGATGACAGGTTAGCCCTTGAAATGGTCCTCAAAACTTTACGGGCTATGCATCGTGGGGGCATTTTTGACCAGTTAGGTTACGGCCTGCATCGTTATTCGGTTGATGACAAGTGGCTTGTTCCTCATTTCGAGAAGATGCTTTACGACCAGGCTGTTACCGCCCTGGCTGCTCTTGAAGCCTATAAAGTTTCAGGTGAGGAGGAAATGGCCCTTTTTGCCCGAAAAATTTTCAGTTATGTTCTAAGTGATCTGGCATCGCCTGAAGGAGCTTTTTACGCAGCTGAAGACGCAGACAGCGAAGGCGAGGAAGGGACATTTTATGTCTGGCGTCTTGAAGAACTAAAAAAAGTTTTAGGTGAAAAAAGGGGCAGTCTGGCTGCGCGCTACTATGGTGTGACTGAAAAGGGTAATTTTGAAAAAGGAAGCAATGTGTTGCATCGCAGCCTGGATGACGAAGAGTTTACTGCCGCCGAGCAGATTGATAGAGCTGGGCTGGCAGAAATTATTGAAGAAATAAGAGAAGATCTTCTTCATGCGCGCAATCGACGGGAGCGTCCATTTCTTGATGACAAGATCCTGACCTCCTGGAATGGTTTGATCATCGCCGCGCTGGCCAGGGGCGCTTACATTCTAAAAGAACCAGATTACCTGGCTGCGGCAAAGCGTGCTGCTCAATTTATAGCAGGGCAAATGTTTACTGAGCAAGGGCTTCTGTTAAGGCGTTACCGTGAAGAAGAAGCTGCTATTCACGCTTTTCTTGACGATTACGCTAATCTTTGCTGGGGTTACATAGAACTATACAGGGCGGGTAACGAACAGCGCTATCTAAAAGAAGCTGAGCGGTTAACCAGGGAAATGCTTAAACTTTTCAGGGCAGAAAACGGGATGCTAAATTATACTGCGGCTGATGATGGTCCTGAGGATTTCAAACTTACCGCGGAGGCTCAAGATGCAGCCACTCCATCAGGCCTGTCTGTAGCGGTTATGAATTTGCTGCAGTTAGGACGCATGCTGAAAGAAGAAAGCTTCACTAAGCAGGCGGAAATTCTAATTAAAGCCCAGCATGAAAACCTTAAACGATACCCGACAGGTTTTACATACTTTCTGACAGCTCTTAATTATGCCCTCAAGCCTAGTGAAGATCATCCTTATTGCAGTGCTGACGGTGATTGCGGTTGGGAATAACTTTTCGTACTCCACCCCGTGGATCTTCAACATCTCCCTTGTAGCGGGGAATAATGTGTACATGAAAATGGAAGACTGTCTGACCTGCGCAGTAATTGATATTTACGCCTATATTGTAACCGTCTGGTTCATATTTTTTGTCAATGTACTGTTTTACTTTAAAAATTAGCCGGTTTATTGCATTGTGTTCTTCATAAGTGGCATCAAAATAATTTGCCGCATGACGTTTTGGAATAACGAGAATATGGCCTTTACTGACAGGACAGCCGTCATAAAAAGCAAGGGCTAACTTGTTTTCAGCAACTACTACGAGGTTTTCTTTGGTGCAAAAAACACAATCGCTCATTAATAATCCTCCTGTTTAGTAGATGGGTTTCTCAATACTTACCTATCATAACACAAGGAAGATGGCTATTACACAGCTAATTATTTGCAGGTGCATTTAGGCAGTTGAGCTTGTTAATTCAGATAGCCGGTTTTTAATTCACTTATTATAAGCAGGATTACAATGCAGATACGGTGAAATATTATTCTGTTGGAATCTGAAAGCATTATTAAGGAAAAATAACAAAAAGGCAGGAAGGTGCTTACTTTATATGGCAGTAAGAAGGAGTTTGCTGGTTTGTTTTTTTGTAATTCTTATCCTGGTCCTTCCCGGAATGCTTTATCTTGCAGATGGTGGTTATATTGGGCCGTTGGACAATATAATCGGAGGTGATGGCAGCCAGGGAGAAAGCAGTATTGACAGGAATGAAGAAGATCCGACCGATTATTCCTCCTTTATTAAAGGCCCCGACAAGCATGAAATTATTACGACTAAAATAGATGAATGGCTTCAGCGTGAAAAAGAACGGGCAGCAGAAGAAGCTGCAGCAAAAGCCGCAGCAGAAGCGGCAAGGGCTGCTGAGTCGAAAACTGCAGGAAGTTCAACTTCAACTGGTCAGAAAGAACAGCAGATGCTTTCTCTGGTTAACGAAGCGAGGATACAAGCCGGCCTTCCTTCATTAACTTACTGCGGTCAACTGACAAGTGCTGCTCGGGCTAAAAGCAGGGACATGATTGATAATAATTACTTCAGCCACACTTCTCCACGCTATGGTGGCCTGGGTGGGTTGTTAAGCCATTTTGGAATCAGTTATCGTTCAGCAGGCGAAAACCTTGCCATGAACTCAAGCGGCAGTGTCAAGGCTGCTCATGATTCACTAATGGGTTCTCCCGGTCACAGGGCCAATATCCTGGGTGACAGTTTTAGTCATATAGGTATCGGTATCCAGGTTAAAAGTGACGGCAGCCA
>PWSG01000023.1 GCA_003564055.1 Syntrophomonadaceae bacterium | reverse complement strand
GTTTTTGTGCTGCATACAAGCCGGCCGGAAAGCACCCATTAATTTTTAACCCGGATTTGTGAGGTGTAATTTTAAAAACAATGAAGAAATTGCACCGAGCAGTGCACCACAGGCAGCCAGAAGAAAAGCGAGGGAAAATGAAGAAGTCAGGTCTGCAAGATAACCGGAAACAGCAGGACCCAAAGCCTGCCCTGCTCCGAAAACAAGGGTTATAATTCCCAGGGCTGCCGGAGCCAGCCTGCTCCCCAAATGATCTCCTACACTGGCAGCCATAACACCGGGGATACTCCATGCTGTCAAGCCGAAAAGAACTGCCGAGATTAAGTAACCACTGAAATTAGCAGTAAGTGAGAAGATTAAAAAAGAAGCAAATTGTAATAAAAAAATAGCAACCAGGCCGGTTCTTCGACCAAAGCGATCTGAGATAAGACCCCATGGCAGACCGCTGAAAATACTGAGCACTCCGATCAAAGCCCACAAACTACCGGCCGTGGTCTCCAGTAAACCACGTTCATCGACCAGAAAAGAGGCAAAAAATGTAGCATAAATTATGTATGAGAAACCAAAAAGGAAGTAGATGGAAGCCAGGTGCCAGATAGTTTTTGAGCGGTAAACCAGTGACCACTGCAAAGATGATACACCGTTCTGAGTTTTATTTGTTTCCTCTCCGCCGATCGGACATAAACCGATATCATAAGGTCTATTGATGAGAAATTTGTAAGCAAGAATGCCAATGATAATCACCAGGCCGCCGAGCAGGTACCAGCCAACGCGCCAGCCCATTTCTCCGTAATAAGCAAAAATCCTTGGAAGCACTAAACCAACCAATACAAGGCCAATCCCGCTTCCCCCTACCATAATACCGGTAGCCATACCTCTTTTTCGTGGTGCAAACCACGAAGAGGCAATACCCATAACCGGGACATTACTGCCACCACTTCCCAAACCGGTGATTATGCGCATGAAGAGCGCCAGGGCAAAACCCTGGGCCAAACCTGTGCCGATCATAGCCAATCCTACCAAAAACAAAGATAACGTAATGACAAGTTTTGGCCCATATTTGCTGGCCAACATCCCTCCGATTAATGAAAAAAACAGATATCCGATCATGTTTCCGGTAGCCAATAGACCCATCTCGGTTAAACTCAAACCCAGGCTGCGCTGCATGACCGGCAGGATCATGGTATAACCAAAGCGGGCAAAACCAAGGGAACCCACCACGACCATGGTTCCCATGCTTATGATCACATAACCGTAATGAATGCCTGATTTACCCTCATTTGATAAAAACCGTTTTATCAATGCTTCTATTCTCCTTATTGACAGGATCAATTTAGGATATCAGCATATCACATAGAAATACATTTTTACGGTTATACTAAATATTAATGGTTCGGTTTCAAATCATGCGCTGCTTCGTATCAACCTCCGGCCATAAAAACCATAAAAACTAAAATATCACCATCTTTTATGCTGATGTCTTTATCTTCAGGCCAGGAGAGCCGTTTCCCGTTTAAGATAATCTGATAATATAATCGATTGTTCCGTCGGCATAAAACATTTCCTCTTTTAGCTCGGGATAAAGCCTGATCAGCTCCATAAGTGCTTTTTCAAAAGTATCAAACTTCCTGTCTATAGTAACCGCCTGCGTACCGGTAACATTTTTCAATGCCGACTTAAATTCTACCTTAATGGCCATTGCTCAGCCTCCTGTATTCACTACCTTCAACTTTTAATAATATCCTTTGCAATAGAAGCCCGGTGAATAATCAGGTTACTGTAGGCCCTGAAAAAAAAGGCTCTTCCGGTAGATCTTCTTTATATTCAAAAACCAGTGCACCGGTGGGACAGACATTTACACATACCGGGCCATCCTTTTCTTTACACTGGTCACATTTAACAGCAATCTGTTTGATAAGATCCCTCCTCATGCTCCCATATGGACAGACCATCACGCACATCCAGCAGCCGACGCAGCGATCATCATTTGTGACAATACCCGTATCTTCATCTTTCTCAATACAGCCAACCATACAGGCATCCAGACAGGGAGGATCTTCACAATGACGGCATAGTTCCTGGAATTCATAGCGTTCAAATAAGTTCTGTCGGATGTTGATCCGTCCCAGTCGCGGATTAGCTGATCCTTCATGGACCAGGGAACAGGCATTGGCACAGATACGACATCCGATACACAGATCGGGACGGCAATAAATCTGTTTCTGCTTTAAGGCCATTTTCATTATCCCTCCCGTTTTTAATTCGGCAGATCCCTTAATTTATTAAGCTCCTCAATCCTATTCTGGGACAGCATACCATTTTTATCCCAGCCGCACAGTTCATAATATTCGTCCAACATTTTATTAAATCCTTCACGGCTGATATGACTCCCTTTTGCCCGGGCACTGGGCATGGGCTCATCAAAATAACGAGCCGGCAGAGTATCATCCTTCCTGGTAATCCCTTTTTCCTGGAAATTAATCAACCTCTCCTGATCGATAACCCTGCGGCCGATACTTTGCAGCTCTTCCTTGCTGAATTCCAAGCCTGTAGCCAACCTGGTCAGTTCGCTGAAATGATCGTAGTTAAGATTTCGCGGACTGTTGAAACCGTGGCAAACAAACTTACAAATACCCATGCAGTCAACGACAGCATAAATGGTTTCACTGAAATAAACAACCCTGTTTTTTGATTCATATGAAGTTGGATTCGGATCCACCGGTTCACCGTAAAGCTGAGTCGTAAATGATGTCGGCAGGTCAAGGATCTCCAGGGTCGGCCTGCTCCTCAGGTGGTCCGCGCCGCGTGAAGAAGTGGCTATCCCAAGAGCAAAGCCCTTGAGATACCTTACATCGTGCGGATCAGATTGCGGCAGGCCTTTGATCGCGATCAGAAAGTCGGCAGTTTCCGGGCCGTACTTTTCCACCAGCTTACTTCCTTCAGCCAGGGCGTCTCCAAGTCCGCGGCGATAAGCAATATCATAGATCAGCTGCCTGGCCATATTGTAATCTCCAAAACGGAGAACCCTGCCGGCAGTCTCTTCAGTCAGGTATCCCTTCTCAAATAGTTCTATGGCCCAGGCAATATATGTTCCTGTAGAAGATACATCCAGCCCCAGGTCATTTACTATATTATTAAGGTCAATCATTTTCCCGGTGTCAGCCACACCGATGTTAGCTCCCAGCAGAACTTCAGTTGTATACTCCGGACCTTCCCCGCCCAGGGTATTTCGATGGCGACAGTGAACCACACATCCGTAACAGCCAAGCATTTTACTAACATGCTTGTGGACTTCTTCCGCATTCAAAGAATCGGAAAAAACAGTTTGCTGACTGTTATGGGTGCGAATTGCGCCCAGGTAATTGCTCACATCGTAAAGCAGTGGAGTCCCTACCCGGCCCAATACGTTGATGACCTTGGACTCTTTGAGATAATCCCTTAACTCGATATATTTATCAATCATTCCCTGTGGATCATAAACAGGAAGGCCACGGGTTCCCCTTGCTACTACCGCTTTTAAATTTTTGGAACCCCAGACTGCCCCGGTGCCGCAGCGTCCGGCAGCGTTCTTCACACCGTAACGTGTACAGGCAAAACGGACCAGGTTCTCTCCGGCAGGCCCGATTGATTGAACTTCTACATCAGAACCTAAATCGTAGTGAAACTTGGCATCTGTTTCACTGCAAAGCAGCCCCCAGTAATCTGATGCATCGCGGATCTCTATTTTGCCGTCTTCAAGGTAAGGGTAGACCGGTTTATCTGCTTTGCCCAGGATAATCAGCCGGTCGAATCCGGCGAAACGCATCTCCGGACCCAAAAAACCGCCGATATTTGAATCTCCGATAATACCTGATTCAGGCGACTTACAGGTAACACTGTGGCGCCCGCTGTTGGGTGCCAGTGTGCCGGTTAGCATTCCCGTTCCGAGAATTAAAACGTTATCCGGAGACAAAGGATCTGCTTGCGGTTTCAGGTACTTGTAAAGATAGTGCATGTTCAAACCTCTGCCGCCAACAAAATTTCTGATGATTTCTTCCGAAGTTTCGACAATATCTACAG
>PWSG01000300.1 GCA_003564055.1 Syntrophomonadaceae bacterium | reverse complement strand
TTAACTTCACCGCTTTCTCCTGTTATTGACGACTTTATCAGCCTTAACCGGTAACCCTAAATAAATTATTCTTCAAATAATGACCATAACCTGCCTTTCCGTGATCCTATTTCTATTTATTTGAATTTGTTATACGCAAGTTAAATATAATAAAGCATAAAGGATATCGTTTTCTTAATAGCGAATTAGTATTTGCTAATTAAATTACAGACGGATTTTTTTTGGTAGGGATGTGCAGCAAGTATATATAATTGGCAAAAAATGAATTGCCAGCTAATTGAAGCTTTAAGCGAACTTAAAACGAGCAGCCTGGAAGTGCCGACAAAGCCAAACCCAGCGCAGGCCGGCCTGGTTCTCAAGGCCGCCGAGCTCTAGCGTAAGCGATTGGCTCGGAAAGCCGCAGCGCAAGGTTGAAGCTTAGGAGAAATCACTTCTGCGCACAGTTACCAGTTAACTTAAGCTTCAATAAGCAGAAGATTAGCGTAAAGAAGATTATTTTACGGGAGGAGCTAAAAAAGTGGAAAATGTTTTAGTTACAGGCGCCCTTGGCCAAATTGGATCAGAGTTAGTGCCCTATCTCCGAAAAAAGCATGGCATAAATAACGTTATTGCCTCTGCAAGAAGGGCGAAAGAAGGCTGCGAATACTTAATTGAAACAGGACCTTTTGAACTGCTTGACATCACAAATCGAGAAAAAATAGCGGCAGTAATAAAAAAATACAGGGTCAAATCTGTATATCACCTGGCCTCTCTCCTTTCTGCAACAGGCGAAGAAAACCCACAGGCTCTCTGGGAAGTGAACATGAACGGCTTGATCAATCTCTTAGAAGTAGCCAGAGAACATAAGTGTTCAATTTTTTTTCCCAGCTCTATTGCTGTCTTCGGACCGGATTCTCCCAAAGATAAAACACCACAGGATACCATAACAAGACCTACCAGTATTTACGGCATTTCAAAAATTTCAGGCGAACTGCTATGCGACTATTATCACAACAGGTATGGACTCGATATCCGCGGGCTGAGATATCCAGGAGTTATATCAAGCGCTGCCCTGCCCGGCGGAGGCACCACCGATTATGCTGTTCACATTTTTTATGACGCTATTAAACATGGCAAATATACCTGTTTTCTGGAAGAGAACAGCTCGATCGACATGATTTACATGCCCGACGTCTTAGAAGGCGCTGTAAAATTAATGGAAGCCGACCCCGAGAAACTTAAGCACCGCAATGCCTTTAACGTATCAGCAATAACTGTTACACCGCGGGAGCTTTCTGCTGAAATCAAAAAGCATATTCCCGATTTTAGCATCGCTTATGACATCGACCCGGTCAGACAGGCGATTGCAGATAGCTGGCCAAATTCCCTCGATGATTCTGCAGCCCGGGCTGAGTGGGGCTGGGATCCGCAGTATAACCTGAAAATGATGACTGAAGATATGTTAAAAGTGCTCGGCGCCAGGCTTAAAAAGGCAGATTAGCCCTGCTTTGATAATCGAAAAACATGATCAGGGCATTTATTGTAACTTATTAAGTTTAACAATTGCATTATAAACAGAGCTTCCATTATTAATAATAAATTAAGGTATCCTGTCAATGTTTTTAATATCCTCTTTTCTCAAACTTCTAAACGCTAAACAAGAAAATTAGGGAGGTTGTAAATGTGTCCAAAAGAATAATAGATGAACTTAAAGGACAGTTTGATGAACTAAAGGAACAGGGCCTATTTAAACAGGAGCGTATTATAACCAGCCCCCAGTCGGCTGATATTGAAGTATCCACCGGCGAAGAGGTTTTTAACTTCTGCGCGAATAATTACCTTGGCTTATCAAACCATCCAGCTGTTATCAAGGCGGCACAGGATTCAATGGAGCAGTGGGGCTACGGCCTTTCTTCCGTTCGTTTTATCTGCGGCACACAACAGATCCATAAAGATCTTGAAAAAGAAATTTCAGCATTCCTGCATACCGAAGATTCCATCCTCTATGCCGCTTGTTTCGATGCTAACGGGGGTATATTCGAACCACTTGTTGGATCAGAAAGCGCGATCATCTCCGATGAACTTAATCATGCCTCAATTATTGACGGTGTCAGGCTCTGTAAAGCAGCTCGCTTTCGCTACCGTCACTCCGACATGAATGAACTGGAAGATTGTCTTAAGCAAGCCCGGTTGTCAAAATACCGCATCATCGCCACAGATGGTGTTTTCTCCATGGACGGGGACATCGCCAGGCTGCCCGAAATATGTGACCTGGCAGAAAAATATGATGCCCTGGTCATGGTAGATGACAGTCATGCCACAGGCTATATCGGCAAAACAGGCCGCGGCACCTTTGAACACTTCGGCCTCGAAGGAAAAATAGATTTAATTACCACCACCTTCGGTAAAGCTCTCGGAGGAGCAATGGGAGGCTGCACCTCGGGTCGCCGGGAACTGATAGAAATGCTGCGTCAGCGTTCACGACCCTACCTTTTCTCAAATTCACTGGCCCCGGCTATAGTCGGCGGTACCCTGAAGGTTTTAGAAATGCTTGGCGAATCAACCGAACTGCAGGATAAAGTAACAGAAAATGCCGCTTATTTCCGCAGAAAAATGCTTGATGCAGGCTTTACAATAGTCCCCGGCGATACAGCAATTGTCCCGGTGATGTTATATGACGAACCGCTTGCATTAAAAATGGCCGACCAGATGCTAAAAGAGGGTATTTACGTGATCGGTTTTGCTTATCCGGTTGTTCCGAAAGGAAAAGCGCGCATCAGGGTTCAACTTTCTGCCGCCCACGAAAAAGAGCATCTTGACAGAGCTGTTTCCGCTTTTATCAAAGTAGGCAAAGAGCTGAAGGTGATTTAATCAAGCTGCTGTACTCATGAAGGCAGCAATTTATCCCTGCGAGTCGGTTATTGGAGGAAATCTATAGCCAGAACCTGCAGGGCTTATATGTAATCGAAATAGGGAAGGAAAAACTATCTCTTCGCTTGCGAAAAATAAAATAACTGGATTGTCCAGGCTGCATTATTTATACAGTAAACTTTTAAGGCATCTCCGTTTCTTCTAAGAAATTCAACTTAAACATCCACTTAACTCTCACAATTATCAACTACCTCTGCCATAATATTTATCTGGCAATGAACTAATTCAACATTAATCTTTACTATCCCTACATGGTTATGCTTAGAAAAGTTCGAAATAAGCTTAAAACTAATTATAAATTTTTGAAGGAATCAAAGGGTTAAAAACAGAAGGGTCATATTGAACATAAATTCAGGAGGTTTTTTTAATGAGTGTAATTGAGAAAGCGAAAGAATTAGGACAGGAAATTCGCAAAACTGAGGAATACCAGGAACTGGAAAGAGTTTCTGAAAACATGCAGGACGATTCTGAAGCCAGTCAAATGATCAAAGAAATCCAGGAACTGCAGCAGCAAATTCAATTTGCACAACAGTCAGGAGTACAGCCCAGCGAAGAACAAATTCAGCAGTTTAATGACTTAAAAAGTAAAATGGATACTAACCTGACAATTCAAGCTTATGCCAGAGCCCAGAACGAGTTTAGTGAGTTTATGCAAAAAGTAAACAGTTCAATCAGTGAAGGAATCAATCCTGACGCACAAAAAGAAACTTAAGACAACCGTGGATTTGATGTAATAGTTTTCCAGCAACTGCTACCACGGCAATGCCAATATTTCTGCCATAAGCTGAAATATTGGCATTTTCTTTTTTTCATAGGGACATTGCAAATATTAAGCTTTACGAAAATTATTTAACGATTAAAACATTTTTTACCGTGCAGTGAGCAACCTTATTGCTTACGCTTCCCAGAAAAGCTTCTGTGATCCCTTTCAAACGATGGCTGCCCATAATTAAGAGGTTATAAGGTCCCCTGTCAGCCATTTTGCAAATCCCGTCAGCTGGAGATTGTTTGCCAACAAGCACCTCTGTTTTTGTCTTGATTCCGTTTTCCCCTAGCCTTTCGGCAGCCTTACCCACAATTTTTTCTGCTTCCTCTTTCATGTTCTGCTTAACCTGTTTCCAATAATCATCGGACATATGAATACTAATT
>PWSG01000020.1 GCA_003564055.1 Syntrophomonadaceae bacterium | reverse complement strand
CCTGCTCAAGCCGTTCCTCAATACTGGGCCAGGGCATAACTGCGTTGTGGTCCGGTTCCGGAACTATTCGAGCAATAACCTTATTGCGCTTCCGCACCTCCAACACCTCTCCGGCCTCTACCTCCTGCAGGTAGCGTCCAAGATGATGCTGCAACGTGCGAACATTCACCGTCTTCATGTCTAACATTATGTACTACGTTTGTTGGCGGGCCAACTCGGTTCTTGTCTTGAGACATAAGGCTGGGCACGGCGGTCTTCTACTCCGAGCTTAGACGCGCAGCGGCGTTTTGCATTCCGGAAAAGATCGATTCTACTACCCGTCCGGGAAAGCCCGTTGGAATCTCCGCACCTACTGTTTCCAGTACACGCGGCAAGTGCTCAACTACGTCCGCAACAAGCGCTTCGCCGCTGTGGCTTAAACCATGCCTGCCGGCGGTCTCAATCCAGTGTCGGCGGTGAATAGTATCCCATTTGTAGTGCGCATTTCTGCTGCGAAGGGCCATGGCCATTTTTAGCTTTTGCATGGTCAGCTGGGTGTGTTTTTTTCCTATCCACGGATAGACCGAGAGGATGTCGTACAGCGGGGCAAGACAGTAGCTTCCCTGCGGCCCCAAGAGAACACTGAAGTTCTTTGCGTGTCCGTCGACTGCCGCCAATAGCCAGAATAGTAGCTGCGTTCTAAAGAAACTTAGGCGGTCGGTCTCCGGCTGAGTGCTTCCGGACAGTATGCTCATCACTGCATCAATTCCAGGTCCGCCGTCTGTCTCGTACTTCTTGTCCGGCGGAAGTCCCTTGACTTGGCAGAAGTCTTCCACGGGAAGCCGAATCCACCATGTGCCGTCGGAGCTCAGTCGTCTATCAAAGCGCTCAACTACCAGAACTTGATAGTCTTCAAACTGCTCTATGCTGCTTCGGGCAACCGGTAGCCCGTATGCGGCCATGATTTTAGAGCACAGCCACTCGTTCTCAACCGAATAAGAACCGATGTCGGTTACGCCTCCGACACTTTTCATGGGTAGCTTGAAAATGTGGGTGCTTGGAGTTGGGCCGATAGGCTTGTACCAAGCACCTTGGTGTCTGAGAAATGCGGTCTTTTCTTGTGCTCCGGCAAGCGATATCCGGAACTCATCATGATCGAAGCCTGGCGCATGTGTGCCAGCGGCCATTTCTAAGCGGCGTGCAATTGCGCTTTCTGATAGTGTCTTTCCTTGTATCTCGGTGACTCTGGGTTGTTTTTCGTATGGAGGAAGCAACTGAACAGCGCCAACGCAGTCACGTCCAACCTCTGCCAAAAGGTCAAATGCTTGGGCGGAACGCGTTCTAAACCTATCTCTAAGCCACATTCGTGCCTCTGCCCGGTCAGGGAGGAGATTCTCAAAGTAGTGGAGTACGCCGTCGCCGCCATGAGCGAGATTGCCGGGCAAGAACGGAAGGGACAGAGACAGGGGCCTTCCCCGGGGTGAAGCAACCCACTTGGCGTCATAGACAAGCTCGTGTTTGCCTCGTGTACGGGACCATGTTCCGACGAACTCGCCGTTCATCCAGATATGTAAGGCCTGTGTTGTGCTCACCGCTTACCATCCGCGCCGCTTACCATCCGTCGGTAGGCGGTGGTTTGGGGCTCTCTTTATCACGCAGAACTATCTCCACGCCCAGCACAGCACACACCGCAAAGAGACGTTCGAAACTTGCGCGGTGCGGAGCTGCTTCCAATAGTGACAGTGCTTGCTGGGTCACGCCGACCTTGGCGGCAAGTTCATGCTGGGAGAGCCCCTCTTGGTTGCGGTAGGCTTTCATGACGGGCCTTAGTTGATCTACGGTTCGTATTGGATAATCCATTGTCTTCTCATTGTTATCATACAAGTCAAAGCTTGTTACTGTCAACCAACAAGTTTCAACTTGTAATCCGAATACACAAGTTGAAACTTGTATGAATCAGCTTGCTGTCGTGAAGGCACAACGGGGAATTCAATCCGATCAAAGATGATACTGCTTTTGCCGTCCGAAACAGATCATCCGGCAGGTCAATTGTCGTTCTCATAAAAACATAGTAGCACAAAGACACATTCGTCTCACTCTTTGTGCGGGTGGCGAACACCTTCGGGTCGATGTCTACGCTACCGGCATGAGACCGTCTGGTGACTCGCAAGGTCTCCGAATTAGCACCGGTTCTACTGTTTGACAGCAGGGCAGCCACTGTCCAGAATGAAACCATGATCCTGGTACATGAGCTGGTGGAGTGCTGCGACTCAACTCCGTGGTACCCGAGCGGATGTTGTTCGCCAGGCAGTCGAGTCATAGCACTCACTCTTTCCGAGTGCGCCCGCGGCGGGGGCTTCGTGAAAGTTCATCCCGCATGGCCGGCCGGTTGGGAAACTCAAGTAGAATCGCGTCACGTATCTCTGCAGCTGCATCTGTACCGGCGACCTCGGCGTATCGCTCTATTGACCTTGCAAGATGCCGGTAAGCGCGACGATCACTGGATGCCCGCGCTTCTCTCATGATTAACGAAGACCAGACGCCCCGTACACGTTCCGGAAAGTGTGAATAGAGACGACCCCCGTATTCGGTGACATAGAGAGGATCCCGCTCAACCAGTTCCACCAACTGCGGCCACAGTTCTTCCAGAGCGAGTATTTCCGGTAAAACTCGCAGCGTACGTCCCCCGCTTGCTGTGATCTCCTCAATGAGCGCCCCCCGCGCCGACGGCCACTCATCCGCCGATATCAACCCGCGGTACGCCGCAAGAAAGCTCGCGTTCCCGTCCAGCACCAGATCGCGCGCGACTCGTTGCGCCTCTTCCGTGCGGTTTGCGGTCCGGTACGCCTCAAGCGCCCAGACTCGCCATCTCTCCAGCAGACCGGGAAGGCCGGAGTCGTAAGCTATTCCCTCCTCTGCCAACACGATAACTCCGTGATAGTCTTCCTCGTTCCATGCTCGAGAAATCAGGGCATCCCGGAAGGCGGTGAGGTGGCGGTTTTTCTCGCGTATTGATTCCGCCTGCTCATGTTCACCGAAGCGCTCCATCAGTTGTGTCATCAGCACCAGAAGCTGTTCGCGCATGTACTGCCCGCCCAAGTCATGCTCTGGAGCCTCAGGGGGCAGCGCGTTCTGCAGCGCACCAAGAAGGTGCTCATACTCCTTGCTCGACCGGACAACCGCCGTTGCTGCACGCCACAGGGCCAGTTCCCAATCCGATACATCTGGAAACTCGTCGGAAGCAACGGTTTTTTCTACGTAGTTGATAAGGTCGTGTCGAAGAGTATCGTCGATCTCCGCCTCCGCAATGGACTGTAACGCTTCGGTCGCGCGGCTGACGACCGCACCCATTGCCCCTCCGCTATCGTCGGTATGAGTTGTTGCCTGTGCCGCCTCCTCAATGATCGTGGTGCTAACATCAAAAGCGGCGCGGAACGCACCCCGCAACAGATGGAAGTCCGCTTGATCAAACAAACGGTCAAATACTTCCGCCGCGGCGAAGGCGGCGCGGTACTCTATCAGCCCCCAGGAGTTAGTAAATCGCGCAAGCTCGGTCCGAATAGATGCGCGGAGATCGGCGTTGACTCGCTTCGCCGGATCGTCGGTGTATTCGGTAAGAATTCCCAGCGTGAAGATATGGTCACTCCGCGCGTGCGCCAGAATGATCTCTTCCATCTGCTCCCGGCTAAGGCCGGCAAGCACCTCAGTCAGGCGGGAGGCTTCCAGTGAGTTCTCCGAACCCACCGACAGTCGTTCACGGAGAGCAAGAAGGGCAGCGGCCTCGTGTTTGCAATACGGCCCGAAGTCGTACGGACAGGTGCAGGAGATATCGGTCACGCGCCGGAGGGCGGCGTTGGTGGATTCTGCTTCCAACGAAACCTGTACGAGGTATCGCTCGCTTCCTTCAACTACCGCAGTAAACCTTCCCAGGGATAGCTCTTGAATCTCCAGCACACGCTGATTCAACACATACTCGCGGGCGCGGTGCAGTATGATGTCGTCAATGTGCTCTTCAAAGTTGGAGAGGAGAAAGTTCGTCATTTGGCGTCTCCTGTATGCTCCTGGGTTATGGATGCAATGCGCTCGAGCACAATTCTGCGTCGGGCCACCGAATCGGTCGCAGTGCAGAGATAGCCCTG
>PWSG01000183.1 GCA_003564055.1 Syntrophomonadaceae bacterium | reverse complement strand
TAAGCAGGAGCGCATTATCGAAGCCGCTCTTGTCGAGTTCGCCCGCAAAGGTTATGAAAGGGCTTCTACAAATGAAATTGTTAAAGAAGCCGCTATTTCAAAAGGATCCCTGTTTGTTTATTTCAACAACAAAAAAGAGCTGTATCTTTTTCTGCTGGACTATGCTGCAAAAGTAATCAATAAGATTTATAGTGAAGTGGACTGGAGTGAAACTGACGTATTTAAAAGAATGAAAGCACTCTGTATGGCAAGGTATAAGATCTATAAAAGCTATCCGCATGCTTTTAATTTTTTAAAATCTACCGCCTATGAAGGTGCCGATGAAGTTAAAGCTGAAATTCAGAAGTTGACAAGTATTCTCATTGCAGAGGGTTTCGAAAAAGGATACAAGGACATTGACCGGTCAAAATTCCGGGAAGATATTGATATTAAAAGGGCACTGGATATAATCAGCTGGACCATGCTCGGCTTTGCTGAACAGCAAAGGGACAGGGTTGGCTCAATCGAAGACGTCGATGTTACAATACTGGATGAAGAAAACAGCTATTTCGAAATTTTGCAGCGCTGTTTTTATAAGGAAGAGCAGTAAATATTAATATAATTCGTTTACTCGTATTTGCATTTAAGCTGCAAAGGGCAGAAACAATGATTAAATATTAGCAAAACTTTTCTCCAGGGTGGTATAATAAGCAAGTGTAAATATTATAAGGCTGGTTGAAGAATGGGGTTAATACAAAAAGTTATCTCGAAGCTTTCAGGCCAAGAGATTCATACCGATGAAGTTAGAGAGGCTGTATCAAAAGCTTCTGCTTTTCTTATTGAGGCTTCCCGGGCCGGAGTTGAAGAGGTTCTGACCAGGGTTAACAGCAGTGAGCAGGGGCTAACGGAGGCCGAAGCGCTCAGCCGCCTTGAAGTTTATGGCAATAATGAAACCGCCCATGAAAAAGCTCCTTCCTGGTTCAGTCAGTTAATCCAGGCTTCAATTAATCCTTTTGTCGGCATTCTTATTCTCCTGGCAGTTGCTGCCTTCATTACTGAGTATATCTTCGCTCCCCCCGGTGAGCAGGACTTAACTGCTGTTATTATCATCGTCATTTTGGTTTTAATCAGTGTTTTGCTTACATTCTTCCAGGAGTATCAGGCCAACAGGGCTGCAGATCAGCTGCTTTCCATGATTCAAAATACCACCATAGTTGAAAGGCAGGATCAGGGGAGGGTTGAACTGGTCACAACCAATCTTGTGCCCGGTGATATTGTATATCTCTCTGCAGGCGCTATTATACCGGCTGATGTCCGGATTCTTTCTGCCAATAACTTATCAATCAATGAAGCTGCCCTGACCGGCGAGTCTTTACCGTTGGAGAAGGAAGCTGAAGTACCAGACGAGAGTACAGTACTGAATGCCCTGGATTTACCTAATATTGGCTACATGGGCACAAATGTTGTCAGTGGAACAGCCCGGACGGTTGTCATTGCAACCGGCAGCGGTACATATTTTGGTTCAATGTCCAGGGAACTGGTCGGACACCACCCGCCAACCAGCTTCGACTTAGGCATTAGAAATGTCAGTATGCTGCTGATTCGTTTCATGGCGATCATGGTACCGATCATCTTTTTAATCAGTGGATTTGTCCAGGGGCACTGGTTTAACGCTTTGTTATTCGGCCTGGCTGTAGCTGTCGGTCTGACCCCGGAAATGCTGCCGACAATTATTACCGCCAACTTGGCCAAGGGAACCATTGAGATGGCCCGCAGTAAGACAATTATTAAAAGGCTTAGCGCAATTCAGAACCTGGGTGCCATGAATGTTTTATGCACGGATAAAACCGGTACCCTGACCTACGATACTGTGGCCATGGAAAGCTATCTTAATGTTGAGGGCTTAAGCGATCCTATGGTTTATAAATATACCTATCTGAATAGCTACTTTCAGACAGGCCTCCGGAATCCCCTTGATGAAGCTGTTCTGGCACACCAGCAGGCAGATGAATTATTGTCAGTTGAACTTGATTATACAAAGATAGGCGAGATCCCTTTTGAAACGGCGCGTCGCCGGATGTCAGTTATTGTTGAAAACAGAAATGGTGAACGCCAGCTAATCTGTAAAGGAGCCCTTGATGAAATGCTCGCTGCATCTGAGCATATAAGGTTTAAGGAAGATATTACTCCATTGACAGGTGAGCTAAAGGAGCAGGTCAGGAGACTTGCGGTGCAGGCAAATAGTGACGGTTTACGAATTCTCCTGGTAGCATATAGAGATATTGATAATTTAAGTTCGAATTTCGGGGTTGAAGATGAAGCAAACCTGGTATTATTCGGGTTAATTGGGTTCCTCGATCCGCCCAAGGAGACTGCCGGACCGGCCATCCAGGCCTTAAACAAATTAGGAGTTGAAGTGCGGATAATTACCGGCGACAACGAAATCGCCACCCGCCGTATTTGTAAAGAGATCGGTTTCACTGTAAGGGGTCTGGTGCAAGGTAGCGAGATCGAAACCGTCTCTGATCATGAACTGAGCCAGGTGGTAGAAAACAATAATGTTTTCGTGCGAACAACACCGCTCCAGAAATCGAGAATAATCGGCGCCATTAAAAGTAACGGCCATACGGTAGGTTTCCTGGGAGATGGCATTAATGATGCACCTGCTTTGCGTGATGCCGATGTTGGGATTTCGGTTGACAATGCCGTGGATATCGCCAAGGAGTCGGCTGAAATAATCCTCCTGGAAAAAAGCCTCATGATTTTAGAAGAAGGGGTTAGCAAGGGACGGCATGTTTTCGGCAATATCATGAAATATATCAAAATGACAGTTAGCTCTAATTTTGGTAATGTTTTTAGTGTCCTGGTAGCAAGTATTTTTATACCTTTTCCACCCATGCTGCCGCTTCACCTGCTCATTCAAAACCTGCTCTACGATATATCGCAAATCTCTATCCCCTGGGATCATGTTGATGAAGAGTATATTGAGCGTCCGCAAAAATGGAACCCTGGGAGTATTGCCCGCTTTACACTTTATATCGGTCCGGTCAGCTCTATTTTTGACTTTACAACTTTCGCTCTGCTCTGGTATGTTTATGGTGCCAGCACAGGGGCAGAACAATCATTTTTCCAGAGCGGCTGGTTTGTACTGGGCCTGCTATCCCAAACCATGATTGTTCACATGAGCCGGACCAGGAAAATCCCCTTTATTGAGAGCACTGCTGCCCGTCCGGTATTAATTATGACCGGACTGGTTATGTTAATTGGCCTGGTGGTTCCCTTTACGCCCTTCGGTCATGCGGTAGGCTTTATCTCCCTGCCTTTGTCCTTTTTCGGTTGGCTTGTCCTTACCCTGCTTGCCTACTTCATTGTTATGCAGATTGTTAAAACCCTTTATATCCGCCGGTTTAAGGTGTGGCTCTAGAGGGCAGAGGTTAATTGAAACTCTTATTTGGAAGAAATCTTTTGAAGCAGTTCCTGCAGTTCCTGGGCATCGATTAAATTCATCATGTTTAGCTTTATTTCTATCTCGCTGTTTTGTTCATCATAAAAGGCCAGGTACAAGCTGTCACCCCGCACTTCGGCTGCCTGCAGGTTTCTTAATGATGCAGCTTTCCATCCGCCAACCATATACTTTCTTACCTTAATTTCGCCATCTAACAATTTTACATATGGAGGGGGTACCTTTAAATAATAAGCTATGACTGCCAGGCCAATGATGACAATGACCAATGGCGTATGCAGGCCTGGGATAAAAGTTTCAGCATCGAAATAAGCAACCAGGGCAATCACTGTCAGGATCATCATGGCCAAAATTACTGCTATATTTAATGCTGAAGCGCTGGCAGCCTTCTTAAATTGATACTTTCTATTGGGCAAGTTATTGATAGCCATTTTAAAGTTTCCTTTCCCTGTCCAGCGATGATAGTTACTCCTAAATATTAACACTCTTAAAGATTTACTGCAATTAGCCCTTTATTCTTCTTTTACAGCGCAGTAACCCTTCGTACAGCATGCCTGCATTCTGCAAATATTCCTGGTTAGTATGAATCCCTCTATTTTTTTCATCAGCTATTTTGATCACTCCTAATAACGGGAGAACCAGTTCCAAATGCTTTTTGCCTCTGCAGACTCCACCTC
>PWSG01000070.1 GCA_003564055.1 Syntrophomonadaceae bacterium | reverse complement strand
TACTTCTCCCTCTAAAACTTCTAATACTTTCGTTGCTACTGACAGGACTTTTTCTTCTACTAGGCGAACTATTTCCATGAGGAACCTCTGCCTCCTTAATTGGGGGTTTTGTTCTTGCTGAGCTTGAGGTTCCTCTTTCTATTACTTTAAAATATTTTCCTGCTAAATCCCTACAATAACTTTACACGATGTATTTTTTACAAGAAACTTTGTATCTACAGGCAGTTTTTTGCCTAAAAATTATGATCTTTTTTCATCATCTGAGAGTTAAATGACAAGGACCTGGATTGTCACCAGGTCCTTAATCTTTTGCAAATCATTATCTGGTGAGAACTAAACTGTTACTGACTCCAATCATTAATACCTTGCTATCATCACAACTAAAAAATAACTTAACTATAGTTGTTGTATATTCAGACACCGACCTCATCAAATTTAACTGCCACGCTAACACTGCCCACTTCCAATTACTAATCTACTTCAATATAATACCATATACCAAATGAGCCAAATGCACCGGCCAGGTCACCAGTGGAGTTATAGGCCAGCGAAGTTGCGGCAACATTGGCAAGCTCTACCCAATCAACGTCATAAACAAATACACCGAAACCGGGGAACGCACCTGCCAGATCTGTACCAGCTGCCAGTGCGGAAGCAGCTACATCGTTAAGCTCTACCCATTTACCATCAACCAGTTCGTATACGCCAACACCGGGGAAAGAACCAACAAGGTTGCCTGCGGCGTTATAGGCAAGGGCATCAGCTTCTGTGCCTTCAAGCTGATCCCAATCATTGCCATCATAGTGGTATATACCCCAGCCGGGGAAGTTGGCAGTTAACTTGCCGTCTGCATTATAAGCGAGGGCAGTGGCATCGTTATCAGCAACCTTTGCCCAGCCAGTGCCATCATCAACATAGACTCCAAAACCGGGAAATGCGCCGGCCAGGTTATCATCGCTATCATATGCCAGGGCAACAGCATCGTTACCTACCACCTGCTCCCAGGTCATGCCATCGTAATGCCATACCCCATGACCGGAAAAGGCACCTGTTAACTCATCATTAGGATTGTAGGCTAAAGCATCAGCTTCTACATTAGCAACTTGGTCTTCAACCCAGTTATTATCAACTTCGGCGGTTACAGTTAAAGTTGCCACGGGCCACTGATACTGGCTTGATTTGCCCTGCCACTGGGCATAAAAGTAGAAGGTGCCTTCATCTTCCCAGGTAAAGGATGCCTTGCCTTCGACATCAGTATTTACACCCTTAAGCAGGGTTCCTGCAACCGGGCTTCCGAAATCATCGAGTTCGTCAGTATAGTAAATCTCGCCTTCTTCTGCCGGAACTTCTTCACCATCGCCGTCTGTATATAATACTGTTGCCATAACTGTATCGCCAGGTGCAATACTCTCCGGTTCAATGCTCATCGAAAGTGAGTAAAGACTTAGATTAAAATTAACAAAATGAACCGATTCACCTTCGGAAAGATCATATTGATCTGCTCCAACCCAGGGAGAAGATTCATCAACATAATACATCCAGCTGTTTTCATCATCCGAATCGTCACCGATTTGACAAACATATCGGCCCCAATCCCCTTCGGTGATTTCTATATTAATATCATTTTCCTGGCAATAATATGCAAGAGCACCCATAGCCGTATGTTGATCTAAAGTAAAGTCAACCACAGTCACTTCACCGGCAGGTATTTCAAGGTTTTCTTCATCAAAAATATCGCCGGCAATACCGGTTGCCCTTAAATCTACTGTAACTGTTTCAGTTTCGCCCATCCTGTGCCAGGTAGAGTTCTCATTTAAAAGGCAGGATAAGGCGACAAGTGCATCATCCTGCGCAAAAGTTCCAACGCCAGGATTATTTAATTGCCAGTGAAAATTTCCATCTTCCTGCTGGAATTCTAGTAGAGCATCCAGGGGAGTATTGCCACCTTTAACCCAATCTCCTTCTTGATCCAGCAAGTCTTCCCCTACAGCAACCAGCCCAGAGATTGCTTTAGATTGAGAGTTGGCATTTCTCTCTCCCCATCCCGGGAAAAAGGCTTGATCATCTTGCACATTCTTTAGATAAACAATAGCATTGCTGACTGAGTCACCAACATCCTGTTCATCAGTGTAGTTAGAGAGGGCTACCAGGTAATCACCGGTAGTGTCTATACCGGAGCCGGTGAAGCTTCCATCAGCATTCTGCTTCGTCAAAAGGTATTCTACGGCTTTTTCCTGACTATCTTCATTCCAACTTCCCACATCCAAACCCAGCTCTTTACCTATATCAAGGGCCACTAACGGCCAGCAATGTGCGGCATCTGAATATCCTTCAAATTCACCATTTTTTTTCTGCAAATCTACAAGTTCTTTGAAAATGTTTGTGCCGCCCCAGGCATCAGAAGGATCCATACCTGCTGACAGCAGTTTAAAAATATATTTAACATGCCAGTGAGTGCCTGTATCATGCTCATAATCTTCATCACGCCACTCCTGGGTAGTCTCCCAGGGTGAAGCGCTCAAGTCTTCTCCTGCACCCCACAACCCTGACATGCCAACCCAGCTAACAGGCGGATTATTATTTTCTAAATACCAGGAAACTGCTTTTGTTTGAGCTTCAGAAAGATCACTTCCCTCTTCAGCCAGCGCTACCGGGACAACTGCCAATACCAGGGCAAAGGCAATTGCCGCAACAAAACCAAATCTAACCATAAAGCTTTTACTTTTCATGCATAAAACTCCTCTCGGAAAAAGTATAGTACATTTTCGTTATGCGTAAATTAACAAAACCTTGCTTTTAAGACTTAACCATCACCACCTTTAAAGGTTCTAATGCAGAATTCCATATTTTATTTTTATGCGCCCCAGGATCTTCTGCCACTGCCCGAGGAACAAGGTTATAAAAAAAACATTGGAGAGGGCATGGGCAAGGTCAAAGTAGAAGCTGGCCGTAAAAGCTCCCAGGAAAACCTCCCAGGTTATTGATTCAAACAGGGCTAAAATGAACCACAGATTCATAAACCACCCGAAGAGAAAGCCACAGGTAAAACCAAAAACATTTTGACCAGGCAGGTGTTTCATCCACTTGCTATTGCTTATAAGCCCGGCTGTTAAACCCATAATGCCCCAGGCAAACATCTGGAAAAGAGTCCACGGCCCCTGACCCAAAAAAAAGTTAGAGGCCAGGGCCGAGGTAGTTCCCACCATAAACCCCACCTGGGGGCCAAATACCAGCCCCGATGCGATAACTACAAACGAAGCAGGCTGAACACTGGGTAGCGCTGCAAAAGGAACCCGGCTTACCGCTGCAATTGCCGCCAATACAGCGATAATGACAATCTCTTCGGCGCTGACCTTTTTTTTCTCGAACCTGCTAAAAAAGGGCAGCATAGAAAGAATTAACAGCAAAATCATTAATGGGAAGTAATACTGGCGCATCCACAGCGTAGCTGCCAGAACCATAGACATTAGAAGCAGGGTAATTATAATAATTCTTTTTTGAATAAAAGAGCTGCCTAACAAATATTCACATCCTCTAATCCAATCACCCCGGGCAGCTTATCTCCCAAAGCTCTCTGTATTACGGTGGTATAAAAGTAATTATCACTGAAAAAACTCCGGGGCAGGTCGGCCGCCACAATTTGCCCATCGAACAAAAGAGCACATTTACTGGCATATCTGGCAGTAAACTCAATATCGTGACTGACTATTATTATGGTGCTGCCCCTTTCTAACAATTTGCTTAACATCTCAGCCAACTGCAGTTTCCAGAGTGGATCCAGTCCCTTTGTCGGCTCATCCAGCAGCAGTATTTCAGGATCGGCAAGCAGCACCAGGGCCAGGGCTACTTTTTGCTGCTGCCCACCGCTGATATCGTAGGGGTGTTTACTTAAAATATCTCTTATCCCAAATAGCCAGCCCTGACGCATGATTTAAAAAGCATTGATAGCTGAGGGTTTGCGGAACTTGCAAAAATTATTTTTTCGCAAAAAAGTACTGGACTTCTAATTACTGATATGAGACAATAGTGGGCTCTTACTCAAAGACGAAGATATTGAAAAGATTTCATTTATTTTAACCCGGTAAGACCATATACGCATTAAGTAGGAAAATACCTGCTCTGCCCGCACTTC
>PWSG01000212.1 GCA_003564055.1 Syntrophomonadaceae bacterium | reverse complement strand
TGATATTCTGCAGCCCTGTGTATCTTTTAACAAGTATAATACTTACAGCTGGTATAAAGATCGCGTCTATTTCCCTGATATCAGCGATAGTAAGGACTGGTCAGGGGCGATGGAACTTGCCAGGCAGTGGGGCGCTAAAATACCACTGGGTATTTTTTACAATGTGCCCCGCCCCACCTTTGAGGACTCCCTGGAAGCTTTAGCCGGCAAGCCGCTGGTAAGTTTAACCTTTGACCCACGGGATGTTGCCGAAGTTCAAAATGAATTTCTATAAAAATGGAGCAGGATAATGAATGCCAATCAAATAATATGTGATAAATGTGCAAAAAAAATATCTGCGGATGATGTAAAATATCACAGGGTCCGGCGCGGCTATTCTGCCGCCCACTTCCCCTTTTTTCACTTTGAAAATGCCCCGCTGTGTCAGGACTGCCAGGACAGACAGGTTAAAATAGAAATATTTGAGAAAGCTCTGGCCATCATTGCCCTGGCTATTGTCGGCTATTTTATGGCAATTGGTTTTATAGCCATTTTTAGTGCTGGCCAGTGATATTAGAACGGAGGCAGCAATGATTTTTAACAGGTTTAGCAGCAAAACAGTTAAGGAGCTGCGTAAAAAACAAGGTTTGACAGCACAGGAACTATCCTTAATAGCCAAGGTTAGCAGTGGTGTGATTCGGAAAGTTGACCACTTTAAAATAAAAGATGTTCCTGAACCGCTCAAAGGCAGAATTGAACGTGTTTTAAGAGGCAGGTAGAAGGCAGGAATACAGGTAAAAATCTTGAAATAAAAATGTATTTGAAAAACCTAAAAAAGAGGTGTCAGTATGGCTTATGAAACAATTATTGTCGAGAAATATGATCATGTTGCCCGGATAACTTTTAACCGTCCCCAGCGCCTTAACGCTATTAACAGCATCCTTGGTCTGGAAGTAAAAGAAGCGTTAGGTGAAATTGCCGCTGATGATAATATCAGGGTACTGGTGATTACCGGTAATCCGAGAATAAGGGAAAAAGAAGGTCGCCAGGAAATAAAGCACTGCTTTTCTGCCGGCTGGGATCTTTCGGAAACGGCTCCGGTAGAACCGATTGTCGAAATGCTTGCTTCTTATGAAAAGCCGGTTATAGCTATGATTAATGGATTTGCCCTCGGTGGCGGGTGTGAGATTGCCCTGGCCTGTGATTTTATCTTTGCTTCCGAGAATTCTGAGATTGGGCTTCCCGAGATTAATCGCGGTTTGCTGCCGGGGTGGGGTGGTACCCAGAGATTGCCCCGCCGTGTCGGAATGCCCCGTGCCAAGTGGATGATTTTAAGCGGCGAAACAGTAAATGGCATTGAAGCAAAAGAAATAGGTCTTGCAGATCAGGTCGTTTCCAGGGAAAGCCTGGATAAAACCGTTTTTGATTTTGCAGCCGTCCTGGCTGAAAAACCTCCTCTTGGTTTGAAAAAAATAAAGGAAGTTATAAACAGGGGTGTAGAGGTTGACCTGCAGTCAGGTTTGCAAATTGAGCAGGAAGCGCTCGGCTTTTTGCTGCAAACTGAGGATTTTCAGGAAGGCATATCTGCTTTTATGGAAAAAAGAGAACCGCAGTGGAAAGGCCGGTAAATAATTAGTCTTCGTTATAAATACCAGGCACAGTTATTGATGGCAAATTTATTTTGCACGCTTGTGTTATAATTAGATCAGAAACCTCGTTTTGCAGATTTATGCCGGTCGTTTAATCGACTGCCAATAATCATCGTATGCAAAGTGGGTTTTTTTATATAAACGTTTATCGTTATTAAGGGAGGCTTTTAGTGGGTGGCAGAAAAAAAATTACCTGTCGATCAGAAAAATATAAACCCCCCATTAGAAAAAAGCAGAAGACATAATCGTATTGGCAATGCAGTTAAAATAATATTTGCTTTTTTATTAACGCTGTTTTTGGTCAGTGGTGGCGCAGCGGCAGCAGTTGTTGTGAACTACATTAATGATACTCCGCCTTTTGATCTTGCACGGTTAGCCACGGTAGAGACATCCTATATTTATGATCAGGATGGAAACGAAATTGTTGCCCTGCATGAAGAACAGAACCGTATTGTAGTAGATCTTGAATTAATACCCGACCATGTTCGCAAGGCTTTTATTGCCATTGAAGATGAAAGGTTTTTTGAACATCCGGGGTTTGATTTTATTGGCAGCATGCGTGCTGCATATGCTAACTTTGAAGCTGGAGCTATTGTGCAGGGGGGCAGTACTATTACCCAGCAGCTTGCTCAAAATGCTTTTTTAACCACAGAAACTACCTACAGGCGCAAAATTCAGGAAATCTGGCTTGCCATTCAGCTGGAGCGAAGTTTTGGTAAAGATGAAATTCTGGAACTATATCTAAACAGGATATACTTTGGTAATGGCGCTTACGGAGTTGAGGCGGCAGCGCAAACTTATTTTGACAAAAGTGTTGAGAATTTGAACCTGGCTGAAGCAGCAATGTTAGCCGGGGCAGTAAGATCTCCTAATTATTATAATCCTTTTGATAATGAAATTCAGTCGAAAGGGCGCATGAGTACTGTTTTGTCAAGTATGAAAAGGAAAGGTTTTATCTCTGAATCACAGTATCGCCAGGCTTTACAGGAAGAGCATGAGTTTGCCGAGCTAAAAGATCCGGATTATCCTTACCCTCATTTTATTGATTATGTTGTTCATGATGAATTGATCCGCATCTTAAGTTCGATTCCATCAATTGGTTCCAGGGAGGAGGCTTACCGGGCAATTTATACCGGGGGCTTGCGTATTTACACGACTCTGGAACCACGGATGCAAAACCATGTTGAAAAAGTGTTAGCCAGGTCTGACCTTTACCCAACGACTATTTATTTGGATATGCCGCGGGTTAAAGAGGTTATTGCCGAATTGCCCCGGGGGCGGGATTTAACCCGGGACCAGCTGCAGGAGCTGGTTGATGAAGAAAGTGGAGTGCCGCAACCGCAGGCGGCAATTGTTTTAGCTGATCCAAAAACGGGATGTATTAAGGCTCTGGGTGGAGGACGCGAGTATCAGAAGAAAAAAGATGAAGTGCTGCGTTTTAGAACCCTCAGGCAGCCGGGATCTGCGATCAAGCCGATTATAACTTATGCTCCTGCTTTTGAAGAAGGGACTCTGGCTGGGGCAGGATCTACATTAGACGATTCGCCTTTTAGGGGCCCCCAGAACTGGCGGCCTATAAACTTTGATAATCGTTTCAGGGGAATGATTCCGGCCAGGGAAGCGCTTTATTATTCCTATAACGTGCCTGCGGTGCGTGCTTTTCAGCGACTCGGCACCCGGGTTGGCGTAAGTTATGCCCAGCAGATGGGTATATCTACTATTGGGGAATCTGAAATTGACAATCTTGCTCTTACTCTTGGCGGTTTTACCCATGGAGTGACTGCTATCGATATGGCCCAGGCTTACGGTGTGCTGGCTAATGAAGGGGTCAGGGTTGATTTATATACCGTGGAAAAAATTGAAGATCGTCACGGGGCAGTTCTTTATGAGCAAAATATTAATCCCATACAGGTTTTAAGTCCGCAGGCGACATTTTTGGTAAACGATATTTTGCAGGACTTTGTTACCAAATACCTGGGCCGGGCGCTGCAGATAGACCGGCCGGTTGCCGCTAAAACAGGGACTACGGAAAACTGGAAAGATGTTTACCTGGTTGCCTATACACCCAACCTGGTTGCATCGTTTTGGATGGGTTATGACGAACCGAAAATTGGCGGAATTAAACAGGGATGGCGCTATTCAACAGCTTTTCTGCGCGAGGTATTTCTCGAAGCTTTTAAAGATTTAGAAATAAGAAGCTTTACCAGGCCTGACGGTATAGTGAGGATGGAAGTTTGCACTAAATCGGGACTGCTTCCGGTTGCCGGTTGTCGTGCTGCGGGAACAGTGCGCAGCGACTATTTTATAGAAGTTAATGCTCCGCGCAGAACCTGCAACATACATGATGTTTTTGAGCCAGACCCGGACCCTGATCCAGATCCTGACCCGGACCCTGATCCAGATCCTGATCCGGACCCAGATCCGGACCCAGATCCGGATCCAGACCCGGATCCAGACCCGGATCCAGACCCGGATCCAGACCCGGATCCAGACCCGGATCCAGACCCGGATCCTGACCCG
>PWSG01000103.1 GCA_003564055.1 Syntrophomonadaceae bacterium | reverse complement strand
GCCTCCTCGGCCGGGAGGTCCGCTATGACGGTGGGCATAAACATGATCGCTATATTACAGATATACTTGCCAGTTATTTTCATTTTGTTGCCGTCTGCCCGGAAGTAGAATGTGGACTGCCTGTCCCGCGCGAAACTATGCGATTAGTAGGAAATGCTGAAAACCCTCGGCTGGTCACTTCAAAAAGCGGCATAGATCACACGGTAAAAATGCTGTCTTTCTGTAATCAAAAAGTGCGCTCTCTTGAAAATGAAGACCTCTGTGCATTTATTTTTAAAAAAGACTCGCCCAGTTCAGGTCTGTACAGGGTTAAAGTATATGGAGAATCAGGACAAGCGCAAAAAAATGGGCGCGGGCTTTTTGCATCTGCCCTGGTTAACTACTTTCCCAATCTGCCGGTTGAAGAAGAAGGCCGGCTGCATGACCCGGCTCTTCGTGAAAATTTCATTGAACGGATTTTTTGTTATAACCGCTGGAAAACCTTTTTAAAAGAAAACCCTGATTATAAAAAACTGATTGATTTTCACAGCCGTCACAAACTACAGTTAATGGCTCACAGTCAGAAGTTGACATCAAAAATGGGCAAACTTGTAGCTGCCGGCAAAAATGTGCCAGGCAAAGCTCTGCTGGAAGAATATCAGTTATCTCTGCTGGAAGCTCTGGCTTTAAGGGCAACCACCAAGAAAAACGTTAATGTTCTTTATCACATAGCGGGCCATTTTAAAAAATTAATTACTGGAGATGAAAAAGCCGAGCTGATAGAGCTCATTGATAATTACGCTCACTCGTTGGTTCCACTGATCGTGCCTTTAACCCTGATCAACCACTATGTCCGCAAGTATGCTAATACTTATCTGCAAAACCAGACATACCTGGAGCCCCACCCATCTGAGCTAATGCTCAGAAATCATGTTTAAAGAATGCTTTATTAGCAAGGCGGCTTCATTTATGTTATTATTCAGTTAAGTAATAATTTATAGGAGCTTGAACATTGAGAACTGCTGCTAAAACAGGATACGGCGAAACTCTCCATGTTAAAGATTTTAAAAGAATGATCCAGGGAGCTACATTTTTTTTTGAACGAGAAGTAGATAGAATTAATTCCCTGAATGTTTTTCCAGTGCCCGACGGTGACACAGGGACAAATATGATCATGACCCTAAAAGCCGCAGCCGAAGGTTCGAACTCTTATAATGGCCAATCAGTGGGCGAACTTTCTGAAGTTATAGCTTCAAAAGCCCTGATGGGCGCAAGAGGAAATTCAGGAGTAATCCTTTCCCAGATTCTGCGCGGCATTGCCCGCGGACTCCGGAGAAAAGAACATATTTCTCCTGTTGAACTAAGCAAGGCTTTTCAATATGGCGTAGTCTATGCTTATAAAGCTGTTTCAAAACCGGTTGAAGGCACAATCCTGACCGTAGCCAGGGAAATGGCACGCGGTATATACTATGCAGTTCGCAAGGGAGATAACCTGTTTGAAAGCATGGAGCAAGCAATAAAAAGCGGCAAAAAGGCTCTGGATAAAACTACTGATATGCTGCCTGCACTTAAAGAAGCCGGCGTGGTTGATGCAGGAGGACTGGGTCTGCTAGTTTTTGTAGAAGGCTGTCTATTTACCCTCAAACGTTCACTGGCCGAAATGCTGCCTTACAAAAATGCTGCTTTGCCTGAAAGCACAGCCTCTACCCTGATTCGTGACATCGATTCCGCCGAAAAACTAAACCTTGAAAATCCGTACTGCACAGAAATGATTATAAAGAGAAAAGCAAAAACCCTTGATGGTTTAAAAGGAAAGCTTTCCGGTTACGGAAGTTCCCTGCTGGTAGCCACAGATAAAAATATTGCTAAGATTCACATCCATACCGCAACACCGGGTCTTGTTTTGCAAACAGCCCTCGAATATGGTTCACTACATGATATTAAAATTGAAAACATGCATGACCAGCATCAACAGACAGCCGCACCTTCATCATTTCCTGTTGAAAGCGCTGTAATCCTGCCGGGTCCTGATCGGCAAGAAGTTGGTGAAACAGGCATTATTTCTGTTTCCTTCGGTGAAGGTTTCCGGGAAATATTTCTCAGTCTGGGCACTGACGAAATTGTTTTCGGAGGGCAAACCATGAACCCAAATGTAAAAGATCTGCTTAGTGCTGTCGAAAACCTCCCCCAGGATTCCGCTATTATCCTTCCAAATAATAAAAACATCATCCTGGTGGCAGAGCAGGTTAAAGACTTATCTGATAAGCATGTAGAGGTCCTTGAAACCAAAACACTACCTGAAGGGTTAGCGGCATTGCTTGCTTATAACCCTCAGCATACATTAATCGATAACGTAAAAGCAATGAAAGAAAACTTAAAACCTGTAACTACAGGATTGGTAACTTACGCAACGAGAGACGCCATCATTAAAGGTGAGGAAATAAAACACGGCCAATACCTTGGATTGGCCAATGATGAAGTTATAACAATTGAAAAAAAACTGGAAGATGCCGCTTTGAACCTGGCCAAAAATATTTTAGCCAAAAAAAAAGATATCATTACTATATTCTATGGGCACGACATAAACCGCAAAGATGCTTCTGTTTTAGCCGAAGCAATAAAAGAAGATTACCCGGAACTGGAAATAGAACTTCAGTACGGCGGACAACCCCTGTATTACTACATATTTTCAGTAGAATAATCTTTGCCGGCAGGCAGGCACTGAGGGCATAAACCATAAGCTTCCAGGGCATGCTCCTCGATTTTAAAACGGGTAACCAGTTCAATTTCCCTGCAGATTGACTGGAAATAGCAATTACCAAACTCTGTAACATGGCCGCATCGCTTACAAACCAGGTGATGATGATGATCATCGGGCCAATTTAGTTCGTAACGCAAGTAATGCCCTTTTAAAGTAATTGCCTTTATAATGCCCAATTCCAAAAGCAAATCCACCGTGCGGTAAACAGTAGCCATACCAATCCCGTTTTTTTCTGCTCGAATGCCCTCAAATAAGTCTTTTATATCAGGGTGCCCTTTCTCACGGGCCAGGTACCTGATGACAGAAAGTCTGGGCATGGTCAGCTTATAGTTTTTCCGGCGCAATTTTTCTTTTGCTGCCTCTAAAATAATATCTTCCATCTAAAGATCTCCCGTTAATATTTTTCGCGCACTCGTTTTTCAAGTAAAGGTTTTATCGCCATAACCACGGCAAAAACAGCAGCCAATATTAGGACAATTGCTGCTCCTGGCGGAACCGGGTAATAGTATGAAAGCAATAAACCGCCAAAGCTGCCGGTCAAACCTACTGCCAGGGATAAAACCAGCATAGTTCGATAGTTACTGCTCAGGCGATAAGCAATAGCTCCAGGGGTAACAATAAGGGCCGCCACTAAAACTACTCCTACCAATTGAATCGAAACCATAACCGCCAGGCCCATGGCTGCCAACAAACCCATATAAAGGGGACCGACAGGCAAACCGCCCGCCTCAGCCATTTCTTCATCAAAACAAATTGCTAAAAGTTCTTTAAAAAACAAAACAACGAAAGTGAGAATTACGGCTAAAGCAAGTCCCATATAAAGAAGGTTGCCAGCTGAAACTGAGAGTATATTGCCGAAAAGGAGGGCAAAAAGTTCCGGGTAATATCCTTTAAAGGCACTTATCAGTGCAATACCCAGGGCCATACCGGAAGCATAAAAAATGCCGATTACAGTATCTTCACTGATTTTACCGATCCGGCTAATATACCCCGTGCTCATCGCTGTTCCCACTGCAAAAACACTGCCTGTCAAAACCGGATCTGCTCCTGTAACCAGTCCCAGCGCAATACCTCCCAGGGCGGTATGCGAAATTCCGGCTCCCAGAAAAGAAAGCCTTTTTAAAACAACAAAGAATGATATTGTTGAACACAGGGTGCCGACCAGTAAAGCTGCAAGAAGTGCTCTTTGCATAAAACCGTAAGCAAGTATTTCACTCAATGCCCGCACCTCTCCTTGTCTAAAGTGCTTAATAAATCATACTGACAGCGGTAAGCATCTTTAAGATGAGTACTGGCCATAACTTCTGCGGAACTACCGTGAATATGCATCGTACGGTTAATACATACCAGTTGATCAGCTGCCGAAGCTACGAAAACAAGGTCGTGTGAAACCATAATTATAGTTAGTC